>SLGN01000585.1 GCA_007123695.1 Verrucomicrobiales bacterium | reverse complement strand
TCCCATGGCTCTCCGATCGCTTGCTCTCGCCTTCGCCCTTCTCTCGCTCGCTTCCTCCGCCGGTGCGGAGGCGCCGCCGAACTTCGTCGTCGTCTTCACCGACGACCTTGGCTACGGAGATCTCGGCTGCTTCGGGTCGGAGACCATCCGCACGCCCAACATCGACCGGCTCGCGACCGAGGGACGCAAGTTCACCAGCTTCCTCGTCGCCTCGCCGGTCTGCACGCCCTCGCGGGCGGCGCTGCTGACCGGCTGCTACCCGCGCCGGGTCGATCTGCACGTGCATGTGCTCTTTCCCTATTCGAAGCGCGGGCTCCATCCCGACGAGCGCACCATCGCCGACCACCTCGGCGGCCTCGGCTACGCCACCGCCTGCTTCGGAAAATGGCATCTCGGGCACCACCCCGAAGTCCTTCCGACCGCGCAGGGCTTCGACACCTACTACGGCATTCCCTACTCCAACGACATGAACCATCCCGACAACCATGGCAAGCCGCCCGGCGGGCCTGAGGGGATGGACAAGCTCTGGCTCGATCCCGAATCGGCCCTCACCAAATGGAACACCCCGCTCTTCGAAGACGAGGAGATCGTCGAGCTGCCCGTCGACCAGCGCACCATCACGAGGCGCTGCACGCAGAAGGCGATCGACTTCATCGGGGAGCGCGGCGACCGGCCCTTCTTCGTCTACCTGCCCTACTCGATGCCGCACATTCCCCTCTACGTCCCCGACGAGGTCCGCGACCCCGATCCGCTGAACGCCTACATCAACACCGTCGAGCACATCGACCACGAAGTCGGCCGGCTCCTCGACGCGATCGATTCGATGGGGCTGGCCGAGACGACCTACGTCGTCTTCACCTCCGACAACGGCCCGTGGCTGCCCTTCAAGCACCACGGCGGTTCGGCCGGTCCGCTGCGCGACGGCAAGGGCAGCACCTTCGAGGGCGGCATGCGGGTGCCTTTCCTCGTCCGCGGGCCCGGCATTCCGGCGGGAACGGTCAGCGACGAGCTGAGCGCCAGCATCGACCTGCTCCCCACCATCGCCGCCCTCGCCGGACATCCGCTGCCGGGAGACCGCGAGATCGACGGCCTCGACGTCTCCGGACTTTGGACCGGCGCCGCGCAGGCTTCCCCCCGCGAGGAATTCCTCTACTACACCTCGCACGGACTCATCGAGGGGCTGCGGCAGGGGCGATGGAAGTTCCTCGCAAAACGCCCGCAGCCCGCGCGAGGGAAGGGGAAAGGCAAGGGCACCGGCAAGGCGCAGGCGGAAAGCGCGCCCGCCGATGCCGAACCGACCCTGCTGCTCTTCGATCTCGAGGCCGACCTCGGCGAGCGGAGCAACCTCGCCGCAGAGCATCCCGAAATTGTCGCGCGGCTCCGCTCCCGCATGGAGACGCTCGACCTCGAACTCGCCGCCGGGGCCCGGCCCGCTTGGGAGAAAGGGGACTGAGCGCCGCCCCGGTCGCTACCGCCCGTAGTCCCGCGCGATTCCGAGGTAGCGTTCCCGGAATGTTTCGGAAAGCTCGCGGGCGAGCCGCACCTGGGCGATTTTGTCGGCGCCGCGCAGGGCCGGGGCGATCTCCTCGACTACGGTCCGGTAGGAAATGGGGGCGACGTCCTCGAACCGGGCGAGCCCTTCGGCGGGCAGTCCCGCCGCGACGAGGGCCGTCCAGGCGGCGCGCTGCTCGTCGTGCGGATCCATGCAGGCGGCGCGGATGGCGAAGCGCAGGGCCGAAAAGAGTGAGCCGGTCCATTCGGGATGGTAGACGAAGGCGGCGCCGTCGCGGTAGGGATCGAGCCCGGGATCGGTCATGTGACGGGCGTTGGCGGAGGTGTAGAAATCGCGCCGGATCGGGGGGCGGCGCAGGGCGTGGCGGACCGGTCCGCCGGGCGCGCCGACGCGGTAGTTCCAGAGCCGCTGGCCCTCGGGCGAGAGCACGAACTCGACGAAGCGGTGCGCCAGCTCGGGGGAGGGGGCCCCGCGGACCATGCCCACGGGATCGGCGCCGATGGAGGTGCCGCCGCGCGGCATCGCGAAGCCGACCCGCGCCTCGGATCCGTCGGCCGGGGCGAGCATTTCCATGTAGGTCCGGCCGTAGAAGTCGATGCACATGCCGGCGGCGGCGTCGCCCATGGCCACGTCGCGCGGCACTTTCGCGGCGGCATCGGTGAAGTAGCGGCTGTTCGCGCCGATGCGCAGGATCAGGCGCATGGCCTCGTCCCAGCCCGCCGCAACCGCCTCGTCGCCCTCGAGCCCCCGCTCGCGGGCGAGGCTCTGGATGCGCTCCTGCACCAGCATTTCGAAGGCCTTCGTCGCCGAGCCCGACTTCGTCGGATCGGCGAGGGCGATCTGCCCGAGGTAGCGCGGATCCTGGAGATCGATCCACGCCGAGGGCGGCTCGTCGATCCCGAGCCGGGCCAGCACGTCGCGGTTGTAGCAGATCCCGAAGGCCGAGAGCACGGTGCCGACCCAGCGGAACTCCGGATCGCGGAAGGGCTCGCCGCTGAAGCTCTCGGGCATGACGTCGTCGGCGAACCAATCGGGACGCTCCTCGGCGAGGGCGCCGGGACCGTGGCTGCCGTCGGCATCCCGCGCCACCAGCACCCCAGCCGCCGCCTGCCGTTCGAAGTCGTAGGCGCCGCCGCCGAAGAACAAGTCGATGCCCACGCCGATGGACGATTCGAGAAAGAGGCGCCGCGCGGCGCGGGCCTTCTCCTCGGGGTCGGCCCGACTCAACAGGGTTGGGTCGGGCGCCCAACCCTGTTGGGTCGTTGCAGCGGGAGGGTCGAGCTTCGCGTCGGCGAAGGCGTCGCGGATGCCGAGGTCGAAGGCGAGGCCGGTGCGCTCGCGCCACAGGCTCTCGAAACGCGTCGCGAACTCGGACCGCAGGAAGCGGGCGATCTCCGAGGTGCCGCCCGGCTGCCGCCAGTCGATCACCACCTCGCGGCCGTGGGCCTCGCGCATGTGGACGCGGAAGGCCCGCCCGAATTCGGCCTGGATCGACTCGTTGTGCGGAGTGATGACGACGAGCCGCTCGGCCCGTTCCGAGACGCGTTCCTCCCTCGGTCGCAGGGCGAAGGGCGCCACGAGGACCACGGCGAGGAGCAAGGCGACGAGAACGAGGCGGCGGAGCATCGGGACCGGGTCTGGAGCGGATCGTGGGCGTTGCGGGGAGCCTGCGGAGAAACTCGGCGTCGGAAGAAAAAAGCGCCGCTCACTCCGGCGCCGGGCTGTGGCCTGCGGCGGGCAGCACGACGACGTCCTCGGGCTTGGCGGTGGCGTGGAAGGCGGTCCCGGTGTCGCGCAGGACCCGCCGCGGATTGAGTTCGGCGATGTGTAGCGGAGTCTCCGCCCCCTCCGGCCGCAGGGCGTAGTGCGCGATTTCCCCGAGGTAGACCGATTCCTCCAGCCTCCCGGCGATGCCGTTCTGCGCGGGCGGGGTTTCCGAGAGGGACAGGCATTCGGGCCGGACCGAGAGCAGCACCCGCTCGCCCGGCGCCGGAGACCAATCGCCCGATACGACGCCGCAGCGGAGTTCGCCGAAGGCGGTGCGCACCCGGGGGCCGTCCCCGGATGTTTCCACGAACTCGCCCGGGACGAGATTCGTCTCGCCCACGAAGCCGGCCACGAAGGCCGACACGGGGCGGCGGTAGAGCTCCTCGGGCGAGCCGACCTGGGCGATGCTGCCGCCTTCGAGCACGGCCATGCGGTCCGCCATCGAGAGCGCCTCCTTCTGGTCGTGCGTCACGTAGACGGCGGTCAGGCCGAACTCCTTGCAGATCCGCCGGATCTCGCCCCGCATCTCGATGCGCAGCTTCGCGTCGAGGTTCGAGAGCGGTTCGTCGAGCAGCAGGCAGCGGGGGCGCACCACCAGCGCCCGCGCCAGGGCGACGCGCTGCTGCTGCCCGCCCGAGAGCTGGTTGATCTTGCGCTGCCCCAGCCCCTCCATGCGCACGAGCCGCAGGGCCTCCTCCACCCGGCTCCGGATTTCGGCCTTGGGCACGCGCCGCTCCTCCAGGCCGAAGGCGACGTTGCGGAAGACGTTCAGATGCGGCCACAGGGCGTAGCTCTGGAACATCATCCCGGTCCCGCGCCGGTGCGGCGGCAGGCGGGTCACGTCGTCGTCGCCGAAACGGATGCTGCCGGCATCGGGCAGGTGGAAGCCCGCGATGGAGCGCAGCAGCGTCGTCTTGCCGCAGCCCGAGGGTCCGAGCAGGAAGAAAAGCTCTCCCGCCTCGATCTCGAGATCGAGATGGTCGAGGGCGACGAGGTCGCCGAAACGCTTGACGAGTCCGCGGATGGAAAGGGAAACCATGGGGGGTGGGCCGGGGCCCTTCCCTGTAGCGGAATCCGGGCCGCGCCACAAGGAAAATGGCGAGCCCGGTGCGGACTCGTCGCGGTGAAAGGCGCTCCCGGCCTCTACGGGATCTACCTTCCCGACCGAGACGACGACCGGGGGCTCGTCTCCCCGAAGGATCCCGACGCCCTCGTCTGCGGCAGCGTGTCGAGAGAGGCCGAGCCCGCCGCGTGGATGCACTGCAACATCGACGCCTTCAAGGCGCACTGCCGCGCCCCATCGCGAGTATTGGGAGTGGGTTCGGAACCGCAACGAGGAGCGTTTCGCGACCAATGCGCGGCATGGACGCGGCTACGACTCGAAAAACCTCATGCCGTGGTTGCGAAGGTGGAGGCTGTCCGGGGGGCTGTCGGACTTATCCCGCCGGGCTGCGGAAAACGGAAATTCGGCTCCAATTTCCCTCCGTTCTCGTCATTTGTGTTCCCAAAAACTCCTCGGACGTATGAAATTTTGCTCGAAGCCCGATTCCCTCGCTCAGACGCTCTGAGTCCGACAGGCTCCTAGCTCCAGGGTGCCGAGGGTTTTCGGCGAAGATCGATCTATCGGGCGCATTCAAGGAGCGGGTCGGGAGGCGATTTCCGTTGCCTTCTCGCCGCTCATAAGCTATATCAAAAATACAGCTTAAATTCATGCTGCCGATCCACGATGACCATGACGATGACCATGACCATGATCGCCTCATTTCCATGCCGAGCTTTTCAGAAGGCTCGACGACTTCTCCGACTCTTTCTGTTCACCGTCGCTTGGCCTGTTTTGCTTTCGGTGCCCTCTCCTGTTCGTGCGGACGGCGAGAAAACGAGCGAGACTGAAGCCGAAGGCGGGCTGGCCGATCTCCCCGCAGGGTTGGAGGAGGCCCGCAGTCGAGCCCGCTGGATGGGGGAACTCATCAACGGGTCGCTGCAGATCATGCACCGGGATTTCTTTGATGCAAACGACCCCGACATCCTGCCGTCGCAGGCGCTCGAAGACGTCTTTCGCGAAATGGCCCGAAGTTGGAGCGTCGAGATTCGCTGGCTTGGCGTGAACGCCACCAAGGGCAAGAAGCACAGGCCGGTCGACGATTTCGAACGTGCGGCGGTGAGCGCGCTTCGCGCCGGTGCGCCGGAATACGACGAGGTCGAGGAAGGCCGTTTTCGCTTCGTGAAATCGATCCGGATCCAGAACGAGTGTTTGAAGTGCCACGTTCCCTACCGTGCCAGCCTCGAGGACCGAATCGGCGGCATCGCCTTCTCCTTCCCGTTGCTCGCCGAGCCGCTTTTGACCGCGCCGCCCGAAAGCGCCGTGCCAGACGGGGACGGCGGTCGATGAGTTTTGCGCCCAGGGCGACTTGGGAAGCCCGGAGTCCGGACCCGCGTGAACGGACCCCGATTCGAACCCGGGGCGAACATCGGAGCAACGGCGATCTCTCCGGCTGGGACGGCTGTGCGCGGAGAGCCTTGCGCCGATTGCGGCACTGCGGCATCGCGGCAAGGGGCGGTTGTCCGGGGCTGGGATCGCCGCCCCCGCCGCTTACCGCTTCGTGCGGCGCTTCCCGGCGCGGCGGATGGAGCGGACCAGGCCCGCGCCGAGCCAGGCGCTTACGGCGAAGCCGAGCGCGCCGAGGAGGGGGTAGCCGAAGACGAGGGGCGGCGATCTGGCGCTCCAGATGATGGCCGATCCGAGGAAGACGGCGGAGGAGAGCAGCCCGAGGACAAGGCGGTCGACGGTGCTCTCGAGGCGGCGGTGTTCCATGTGGACCTCAAGGGTGCCTTTGCGGAAGCGGCTGAGGATGTCCGCCAGATCGCGGGGCAGCGAATCGACGAGTCGCTTCCAATCGCGCAGGCTGCGGCCGATTCCGGCGGCGACGCGTCTGGGCGCGTAGCGGCGGCGGAGCGCCTTGAGGTAGTAGGGCCGGATCATGGAGGCGAGACTGAAGCCGGGTGCAAGCTGCCTGCCGGTGCCCTCGAGCACGATGAGCGTCTTCACCAGCAGGGCGAAGCTCTGCGGCATGACGATGCGGAACTCGCGGATGAGTCCGAAGAGGCGCTGGAGCGCGTCGGCGACGTCGAATTCGTCGACGGACTGGCCGAGATAGTCGGAGAGGATCTCGGCGACTTCGCCGCGCAGTTCGTCCTCGTCGAGCTCCGGCGGGATCTGGCCGACGCGGACGATGGCATCGGAGAGTGCCTCGGCGTCGTACGAGACTGCGGCGAGCAACATTTCCTCGATCTCCCCGCGGAGCCCCTCGTCGATGATGCCGACCATGCCGGCATCGATGATGCCGACCACGTCCCCGTCCATCCGGAACAGGTTGCCGGGGTGGGGGTCGGCGTGGTAGAAGCCGTGGGCGAAGACCATCTCGAGGTAGAGGTTGGCCCCGCGCCGGGCGAAGGTCTCGAGGTCGGCGCCGGCGCGGGCGAGCGCGGCGGCGTTGGAGACGGGGATGCCCTCGAGCTTCTCCATGGTGAGGACGCCCTCGGAGCTCCATTCCGGGTGGGCGTGGGGGAAGCGGACGGTTTCGTCGTCGGAGAAGTTGGCGGCGAAGCGCTCGAGGTGGCGACGCTCGTAGGTGAAGTCCAGCTCGCGCAGGAGGGTGCGTTGGAAATACCGGGCGGTGGCGAGCGGTTGGAAGCGTTGGAGGGGGCCAGCGTGCTTGTCGGCCAGCTCGGCAAGACCGACGAGCAGGTCGAGGTCGCGCCGCACCGATTCCTCGATGCCATCGTGTCTGACCTTTACGACGACTTTGCGCCCATCGGGCAGCGCCGCCTCGTGGACTTGGCCGATCGAGGCCGAGGCGATCGGGACGGGATCGAAACTGCGGAAAATCTCGGCGGCGGGCTGCCCGAGCTCGCGCTCGACGGCGGCGAGGACGAGCTCGGGGGGATCGGGTTCGGTTTGGGACTGGAGCCGGGCGAGTTCGGCGACCAGGTCCGGTCCGACGAGGTCGGGACGGGTGCTGAGGATCTGGCCCACCTTGACGAAGGTCGGACCGAGTTCGGAAAGGGTGCAGCGGATGCGCGCCGCCGTCGACATCTCGAGCAGGTCGGCGCTGGACTCGGTCCTGAGGAGTCCCTTGAGCCAGTCGCTGTCGGTGCCGGAGATCCAGTCGGCCAGACCGTACTTCGCGAGGGTCGCGAGAATTTCGGCGAGCCTGCGGGCGCTTTGGTCGATTCTGGCGAGCTGCTTGAGTTTCATGGCGCGCAGGCCGGATCGAAACGCGGATGGCAGGCGGGGGCTCTGCTTCAGCCCTTCCCTTTGGTGCGCGTGCTCTTTTTCGCCTTCACTTCCTTGTCGATGAAGTCGATGATCATGCCGGCGATGTCCTTGCCGGTGGTGTTCTGGATGCCTTCGAGGCCGGGAGAGGAGTTCACCTCCATCACGACGGGACCGTGGTTGGAGCGCAGGAGGTCCACCCCGGCGACGTTGAGCCCGAGGATGTTGGCGGCGCGGGTCGCGGTGGATCGCTCTTCGGGCGTGATTTTGACGACGCTGGCGGATCCTCCGCGATGGAGGTTGGAGCGGAATTCCCCCTCCTTGCCCTGCCGCTTCATTGCCGCGACGACTTTGCCGCCGACGACGAGGCAGCGGATGTCCGCTCCGCGTGCCTCCTTGATGTATTCCTGGGCGAGGATGTTGGCATGGAGGCCGCGGAAGGCTTCGATGACCGATTCGGCGGCCTGCCGGGTCTCCGCAAGGACGACGCCGACGCCCTGGGTTCCCTCGAGCAGCTTGATCACGAGTGGGGCGCCGCCGACCTGGTCGATGAGGGCGTTGGTGGCCCTGGGATCGTGGGCGAAGCCGGTCACAGGCAGGCCGATGCCTTTGCGGGCGAGCAGTTGGAGGCTGCGCAGCTTGTCGCGCGAGCGGGTGATGGCGACGGACTCGTTGACGCTGTAGACCCCCATCATCTCGAACTGGCGGACCACGGCGCAGCCGAAGAAGGTGTGCGTCGCGCCGATCCGCGGGATGACTGCGTCGTAGCCGACGAGCTTTTCCTCGCCGAGGAAAATTGCGGGCCGCATGGAGGTGATCTCCATGTGGCATCGGACGTAGTCGATCACACGGACCTCATGGCCGCGGCTGACGCCGGCTTCGTAGAGTGCTTTGGTCGAATAGAGGGATTTGTTGCGCGAAAGGATAGCGATTTTCATTTAATGGGAAAGCGGGGAGAGCGGGGAGGTTTCGTGGCGAAAGGTGCGTGCGCTTTGTCGCGGGTCAACCGTCGGGACGGGGGCGGCGGACCGGCTTGCCGACGAGGTAGGAAACGGAGGGATCGACGAGGAAGCGCCCGACCATCGCGCTGCGTCCCAGAAGCATGCGGAACTTCATGTTGTCCCGGTTGGTCAGGCTGAACTCGGTCTCCCACTCGTGCGGGCCGAGGACGATGGGAACGCGGATGAAGGGGCGTTCCTGTTCGTGGCCGCCGGAATCGCGCACGACCCGCACGGCGACGAGGGGGCGGTCGCACTCGACGACGAGGCGGGAATTGCGCGACAGGGGATGGACGCGGAAGCGGACCCGGCGGGCGCCGGAGGCGTCTTCGTAAGTTTCGAGTCCACAGGTGTGGAGGCAGGAACTGCGCGCTCCCGTATCGACCTTCGCCTTGATCCGGGCGATGCCTAGCTCGGGAATCGAGAGCCACTCGCGCCAACCGAGTCTCACGGGGCTGGTTTCGCTGGAGATCACTGGAGCCAAGATAGCCTCTTAGGCCCGATTTCCTCGTGAAATTCGGAGAAAATCCGAGAAATCCGCAGCGCCCGCCCACGCGGTCGCGGCGATCACTCCTCGATCGGAACGGCCCGCACCGAGGGCTTCTTCTTGAAAAGATCGCGGAAAAAGAAGACCCGCTTCTGGGCGGAGTTGAAGTCCTGCGATTCGAAGACTTCGATGTTGTTCTCGCTGTTGGTGGCGAATCCCTCGGCCGACGCGGCGACGCGGGTGCGGTCCTTCATGTCCGAATCCATGATGCGCTGGTCGAACTCGTCGGTGATGACTTTGGGCTGGATGAAGATGAGGAGCTCGCGTCGGTTGACCCGGTCATTGGTGGACCCGAAGACGCGTCCGAGGAGAGGCCAGTTCACGAAGAGGGGCAGGCCCGCCTGCTCGCGTCCGTCGTCCTCGCTGATGAGACCGCCGAGCAGCACGGTGCCGCCGTCGGGCACCATCACGGTGGTTCCGAGGCTCTGGGTGCCGATGGTGGGGATGGAGTCGCCGCCGATCTGGGTGGCGCCCACGATCGAGTCGTTGCGCTGCTGGATCTGCAGGGTGATCTCGCCGTTCGCGTTGATCAGGGGGACCACGGCGATGCGCAGCACGACGTTTTCGAAGTCGATGTTCGCGGTGACGACCTGGTTCGGGTTGTCGCCGATGGGGTTGAGCGAGGAGAGGGTGCTGCGCGGGACGGCGATGCGCTCGCCCGTCTCGATGACGGCCTGGCGGTTGTTCACCGTGTAGATGGTGGGTCGGGAGAGGATTTTGAAGCGGTTCGTCGTCTCCAGCGCCTTGAGGTGCATGTCGAGATACTTATTGATCTGGCCGTAGATGTTGAGGCCCGTGCTGCCCCTCGCTATGTTGGCGGGGTCTTCGAGGTTGCGGAGGTCGAAGAGGTTGCCGGGCGACCGCGAGATCATCGCCCCGCCGGAGTTGACGAAGCTGCCGTCGGCGGGCTGCTCGAGGGTGCGGAGGAAGTTGAGCGCGAATTCGAAGTTGTCGCCTAGGGTGAGCTGCGAAATCACGGCGGAGATCTGGATCTGCATGGGCCGCACGTCCATGGCGTCGAGCAGTTCGCTGATCCTGCGCAGGTTCTCGGGCGGGCCGGAGGCGATCAGCATGTTCTGGACGTTGTCGGCGATGAGCAGCGTCTTGTCGATGACGACGGACATCGGGGCGGCGGCCTGGTCCATGCCGGCGGCGCCGAGATCGCCGGTAGCGCCGCGCAT
>SLGN01000345.1 GCA_007123695.1 Verrucomicrobiales bacterium | reverse complement strand
TCGAGACCGTCGAGTCCGGGGAGCATGATATCGCAGACGACGGCCTCCCAGCGGCCGGAGAGCGCCTTTTCGAGACCTACCCGACCGTCGTAGACGCAGACGGCCTCCCAACCGGATTGCTCGAGCATGTCACGAAGAAGCGCGGCGGTTTTTCGTTCGTCTTCGACGATCAAAACGGGCATGTGGGAAACGGGGAAAGGGGATCTGGAGTTGCTCGATTCGGCAGGCGTTCATGGTTCGGCTTCGAGGGAGAAGGGGATCTCCACGGGATCGATGCGCTCTTCCGGCGCTCCGGCGCCGAGATCGACGTTGAAGGGGCGCGCGATGCTGTTGCCGGCGAGGTCCTCGAGCCGGGGATCGATCCGCAGCCGGTAGTCGCCGGTCGAGGGCGGCAGGGGGAGGTCGATGCGGTATCCCGCCGCCCATTGCTCGCCGGTGGAGAAGCAGAGATCCAGTCCGGCGATGGCGATCTCCCCGACGGGCGCTCCGGATTCGTCCACGACCGAGAGCGATTTGCGCAGGCTCGCCGGGTCGAGGGGTTCGTCCACGAAGACGAAGATCCCGGACCCGGCGGCTTCGACCTTCCAGCGCCGCGGATCGGGCTGGGTGGTGTCAAAGGGGCCGGCGGCAAAGCGGTGCCTCGCGGACGTGCCGAGCGGTTCGCCGCTTTCTAGCCTCCATTTCTCCGAGATTTCGAGGGCGTATTGCCGGCCCTCCTCGAGGACGGGGCCGATCTCGACGTTCAGGTTGACCCCGGGCTTCTGGCGGCCGGGGTGGAACCAGAGGGTGAGCCGGGTGAAGGTCTCGTCCCAGAGCTCGACCTCGCGGAAGGGCTCGGGCACTTCGGCGATCTCGCCGCCCTCGTCGTCGATTTCGACGAGGCGGAGGTGGCGGAAGACTTCGCCCCGCTCCATCGGCCCGGGGAAGTGGAGGTAGAATTTGAGGTGGTTGGCGGGGACGACGGAAACGGACGGTTCGACCCGCACGGGCAGGACTTGCTCCGCCGCCGCGGTCTCCGCGGTCGCCACATCCGCCGCGGTCGCGGTGGAGTCGGATAGAAAGACCGCGCCGACCCACAGGGAGGCGGCGATGGCGATGGCGCGCGGCACGCTCACGGCAGGGCGACGAGCTCGACCGCATGGGGCGCGTCTTCCGCGGCGGGATCGGTTTCGCGCAGCACGACGACCTGGTCGTTTTCGAGTTGGCTCACCATAACCGCTCCGAAGAGCGCCTCGACCACTTCGATGCCCTGGGCCTCGGGTCCGCTGGGATGTTTCACGTTGCGCCGGGCGGCGTTCTCGTTGGTGTCTTCGGGGCTGTTGGCCGAGAGGTAGTCCATCTTGACGCGGGCGGCCCAGTATTTGCTGGGGCCGAAGAGGTTGTCCTTGAAGCGCTGGGTGTTGGTCACGAGCCATTCTTCGCCGTCCTTCCGATAGATGAGCATGTTGCGGGGGCGGTTGCCGCTGCCGAGCTCGACGACGCTGGTGCCCTTGATCTGCGAGCCGCTCTCGAGGCCGCCGATGGGGAACTTGGCGATGGGGGTGCAGGCAAAGGCGCCGACGACGTAGAATTCGCCGTCTTCCTCCCACGGGATGAAGCTCTGGATGGGGGCCTTGGTCTCCCACTTGTTGTGGGCCACGTGGAAGGTCTCGGCGGAGAAGTAGCGGGCGTTTTCGCCGTGCTCGAGAGGCGAGGGGATTTCGTAGATCTTGTTGGAGAACTCCTCGGAGGATTGGCCCGCGACGATGACGGACTCGCCTCCCCAGGCGAGGTCGGTGACGTTGCGGAGCTGGGCGTTCTCCGACGAGGGCAGGGTGATGCGCACATGGGCGGCGGAACCGAGATCGACGGGCGAGGCGCTGCCGTCGGCGGCGAGGGCGAGCACCAGCGGCAGGTTGCCGGGACGTCCCGTTGCCGAGAAGTAAATTTTGCCCGAAGCAGGATTGACCGCCATGTCGACGATGACGAGGCTCTCGACCCGGGCGGCCTTGGCGAGGACCGATTCGATGTCGTCGATGCGGCGGGAGAGGCGCTCGACCGGTCCGGCATCCCCGGTGTCGATGGCGACGATGGAGGCCGAGCGGGGGTCGGAGACGAGCAGCATGCCGCCGGGACCGAAGGCGATGCGACCGCTGGAGACGAGTTCGACGGGCCCCGGGACGGCGTTCTTGAAGTAGGAGGCGGCGGACTTCTCCCCGGCTGGCAGGCTGGAGCAGAGAAGAAGGGAGGCGAGGGCGAGGATGGAGCGTGTCGGATTCATGAGGGTTGGTTCGGGGAAGTCAGGGCATCGGCATCATGTAGAAGTATTCGTCGCGGCTGGGCTGGATGAGGCGGTAGCGGCCGTGAAGAAAGGCGACGAGATCTAGGAGGTGGCCGACGTTCATCTCCTCGCGGTAGGCGGGCATGGGAGAAGAAAGATCGGGGGCGGCTTTGGCTTCGGGGGAAAGCCTTTCGAGATATTGGGCGGCGAGCCGGTGGTCCGGGTGGATGACGGAAGTGACGAGTTCGCCGTAGCTTTTCACCTTCACGATCGCGCCGCCGAGGTGGATGGGGGGAAGAGCGTCGGGCTCGCGCTCGGGCAGGTCGATGCCTTCGACGCTGTGGCAGCGGTGGCACGAGAGGGCCACGAAAGCGGCCTTCCCCGCATCGGCGTCGCCCTCGGGGAG
>SLGN01000292.1 GCA_007123695.1 Verrucomicrobiales bacterium | reverse complement strand
TCACACCTTCGGAACTCCGCTGTGATTGGAGCGTATCCAGAAGGATTTTGAGATCGTGGGTCACTGAGGAGTCCGTGCTGTAGGCGATGGATTCTTCATGGACGACGAGGGTTTCAGTCCAATCGTTTGCATCGCGTTTGCGCTCCAGAGACGCAACGAGCTTCAAGAGACGGTTCTCCAATCGGAAAACTAGCGCATCGATTGGCTCGAAGGTCGAAGAATCGATCTGCCCGGTTCTTGAGTAGGCGATGAAACCGGAGAGGGTTTCACCCAGCGAACCCAAAGCGACATTGAGATGCTGGAGATACTCGCGGATGGTTCGGCGGCAGTAGCCTTCGGCAATGTTGCGATGAACCGAATCACTGGATGCCAAGGACTGGGATGCCACCTTCTTTTGCTCGAAGGGCCATCGACGAACCGCATCAAACGCGAGCCCATAAAGCTCGACAGCATCCTGCCAAACCAACAACTGCTGGTATCCGCGGTTCTTATTTCGTCGTTCGGCTCTCATGCGCATTCTTCCAAGACTCCAAGACTCCAAGACTCCAAGACTCCAAGACTCCAAGACTCCAAGACTCCAAGACTCCATGACTCCATGACTCCATGACTCCATGACTCCATGACTCCATGACTCCATCACCGCTTCCGCAGCAGCTCCGACAGGGCGACGGTGCGGACGATGTCTTTGAGGCCGGAGGTCCGGGTCGCGGTGGCGATGCGGTCGATGTCTTCCTGGTCGTCCACGGTGAGGACGCGGCGGAGGGCGTAGGTGCAGAGGTGCTCGATGAAGGCGCGGCGCAGGGCGTCGCTGTCGGCGAGCAGAAGCTGCTTGAACTCGCGTGCGTTTGCGAAGGACCGTCCATCCGGGAGGGCACCGGAGGCGTCGACGGGCGGGTCTTCGCCTTTGCCGGACTCGACGCGCTCGCGGGTGCGCCATTTGCCGATGGCGTCGTAGTTGTCCCAGGCGAAGCCGAGGGGGTCGATGCGCCCGTGGCAGGCGGCGCAGTTGGCGTCCTTGGCATGGACTTCCAGGCGCTGTCGGATGGTGATCTTTTCGCCCTGCGGCGGCACCGGCTCGATGGGATCGACGTTGGCGGGAGGGGGCGGAGGCGTTTTGTTGAAGATCGCCTCGCTGAGCCAGACGCCGCGATGGACGGGACGGTGGCGAGTACCGTCGGAGCTGAGTCCGAGCACGGCGCCCATGGTGAGGAGTCCGCCGCGCTGGTGCTCGGGCCGGAGCGACACGCGCTGGAAGCCGTCGGTCTCCGGTTCGGGCAGTCCGTAGAAGGCGGTGACCCGCGCGTTGGCGACGGTCCAGTCGGAATCGATGAACTCGACGATCGGCAGATCGTTGACGAACATCTCGCGGAAGAATTCGACGGGTTCGCGGCGCAGGCTGGTCTCCAGCCAGCGGTCGTAGGAGGGGTAGAGCTTCTTGTCGGGGGGGAACATGCCGAGGCGATGGAGCTGCAGCCATTGGCGGGTAAAATCCTCGACAAAGCGGTCGGATTTGCCGTCTTCGAGCATCCGGTCCACTTGCCGCCCCAAGCCCTCTTCCGCAAGCGAGCCCTTCTTCGCCGCAGCGAGGAGCGGCCCGTCCGGCATGGAACTCCAGAGGAAGTAGGAGAGCCGCGTGGCGAGTTCCGCTTGGTTGAGCTGCTCGCGGGGCTCCGGGCCGCCTTCGACGAGGTAGAAGAAATTCCGCGAAGTCAGCACCCCCAGCAGGGCCGAGCGAAAGGATTCCGCGACGGTTTCGCCGGCTTCGCGCTCCTCGTGGTAGGTGCGCAGGTATTGCTCCACCTCCTCGACCTCGACGGGGCGGCGCCAGGCCCGCTCGGTGAAGCGGAGGAGGTGCTCGGCCACCGTTTCCGGCGAGGCGTCGTCGGGCGGCAGGACATTCTGGAGCAGAGATGTTTCGCTTTCCGAGACCAGCGGCCCCTCCCACTCGATCCAATCGAGGATGACGGTGGAGAAAAGGCCGTTTCCTTCGTCGTCGAACATCTGCGGCGCGTTCGGGTCGAGCAGCAAGGGCTCGCTGCTGTGGGTGAAGAGGTAGGCTCCGCTAGTGAGCGCGTTGCGGAAGGCGGCGCCCTTGCGCGCGTCCACTCCCTCGGTGGCCACGACGCAGAACTGCAGATCGACCGGCATTTCCAGGAGAATCTCCTGCTCGTAAATCTCCGGCTCGTCCTCCGGCGCGGTGATGTCGAAGTCGATGAGCGCTTCCACATCCTCCCTGCCTGCGCCTACGGACTTTCCGATGCTGAGATGGGCCGGCTGCCCCCCCGGCGGACGGATGCCGCTGGCCTGGAGGCGGACGCGGTAGAGACCGCTGTCTCTGGGACCGGTCTGCCCAAACCAACTGGGCGAGAGGGCGGTTTGGGTGCGGCCGGGAAAGAGCAGGTAGCGCAGCGGCCGTTTCACGCGGAGACGGTCGAGCGCTTCCTGCTGGCGCGCGCCTCCGCCGTAGCGCAGGTCGGCGGCGGTCTTCCGCACCTTGTTCGCACCTGCCTCCGACTTCGCCTCCGCCGGGAAAGCCCGCTCCAGCACGGTCTCGGCGGCGCGGAAGTAGCGGTCCACGTGCGAGGGGGAAAGCGTCAGCTCGGAGCCGATCCTTTCGTATCCATGCCACAGGGAATCCTCGTTCAGCTCGCCCGGCTGGGTGGGATCGTAGCGCACGCCCAGCAGGTCGTGGACGGTGTTTTGGTACTCGGTGCGGCTGAGACGGTAGAGCGCCACCGGCGGTCGCGCCGCCAGCCGCGCGGCCTTGCCCTGCTTCACGAGGGAATCCAGCGTGGAGACGAAGGCCGCGATCTCCTCTCTGCCGGGGCGCTTTTCCTTTTTCGGCGGCATGGCCCCCGAGTTCACCTGCTCCAGCACTTCGGCCCAGAGATGGCTGTCCGCCCCAAGCTGGAAATCGCGCGAGAGCGTGTCGATGCGCAGGTCGCCCTTTTCCTTTTCGGGTCCGTGGCAGGCGAGGCAGTGCTTTTCGAGAAAGAATTCCAAGGCGTCGCCGGCGCGGACCGGGGCGGCGAGAGACAGCGCGGCGGCGACGAAAAGGCACGGGCGCTTGAATGGGTGAATCATGGTCGTCCGATTGCCTTGCACAAACATCGGTCACAGGTTAGAGCGCAGCTCTGGTTCGACAAGTGACGGAATTCGGCCAGCTCTCCCGGCGCGCCGTGCCCTGCACGCTTTCGCCGTCTCCGAGGTGGCGAACAAGTTCCGCCGACAGGTCTTCTTCACGCCAGCAGGTCGCGCACGACGTGGCCGTGGACGTCGGTGAGCCGGAAGTCGCGGCCGGCGTGGCGGTAGGTGAGTCGCTCGTGATCGATGCCGAGCTGGTGGAGCACGGTGGCGTGGAGGTCGTGGACCTCGACGGGATCTTGCAGCGTGTACTTGCCGATCTCGTCGGTGACGCCGTGGACGTGGCCCTTCTTGAAGCCGCCGCCCGCGAGCCAGACGCTGAAGCAGTCGCGGTGGTGGCCGCGGCCGTTCTTGCCCTCGCGGTGCGGGGTGCGGCCGAACTCGGTGGCCCAGAGGACGATGGTGTCGTCGAGCATGCCGCGCTGCTTCAGGTCGGTGACGAGGGCGGCGGTGGGCTGGTCGACGTTGTGGGCGAGGTCGGCGTGGTCCTTCATCTCGCCGTGCGAGTCCCAGTTCGGACGCGAGCCGGTGTCGATCAGCTCGATGAAGCGCACGCCGCGCTCGGCGAGGCGGCGGGCGACGAGGCATTGCCAGGCGAAGTCGGCGCCGGGGCCTTTCAGCGGGCGGTCGATGCCGTAGAGTTCGCGGATGTGGGCGGGTTCCTGCGAGAGGTCGAATGCCTCGGGCGCGGCGGTCTGCATGCGGAAGGCGGTCTCGAAGCTCTCCATGCGGGCGGCGAGGGCGCTGTCGTGCTCGCGGGCGGCGAGGTGCTTCGCATTCAGCTTGGCGACGAGGTCGAGCTCGCGGGCGTGGAGACCTTTCGCGGCGCCGGGGGTGTCGAGGTTGGCGATGGGCTTGTCGCCGGGAATGACGCGGGTGCCCTGGTGGACGGCGGGGAGGAAGTCACTGGCGTAGACCTGGGTGCCGGCGTAGGGCAGGTGGGGGGCGATGACGACGAAGGAGGGCAGGTCGCGGCTCGTGCTGCCGAGGCCGTAGCTGATCCACGAGCCCATGCTCGGCCGCGCGAAGGTGGGCGAGCCGGTGTGCATGCCGAGGGTGGCCTCGCTGTGGTCGAAGTGCGAGGCGTTCATCGAGCGGACGAGGCAGATCTCGTCCATGACTTCGCGGAGACGGGGGAATAGGTCGCTGACCTCGGTGCCGCAGCGCTTGTTGCGGCACGAGCCGAAGAGGTTGCCCATGAGCTTGTCCTTGCCGGTGCCGTCGCGGCCCTTTTCCGCCGATTTCGGGTCGAAGGTGTCGATGTGCGAGACCCCGCCGGTGGCGTAGATCATGATGACGCGCTTGGCCTTGGCCGGATGGTGGAGACCGGAGCCGAGCGGGGCGGCGGGTCGGCCTTCCGCGAGCAGTTCGGAAAGCATTCCCGGCATCAGCAGCGAGCTGCCGAAGAGGGAGCGGAGGGCGTGGCGGCGGGTGGTCATGGTCGGGAGGTTGACATTGGAACTCTGAGAACCGATCATTTCGGCATGGAAGTTTCGCTGACGGATCCCATGAGGGAGTTCATCGAACGGCAGATCGCGCTCGGGTATCGCAATCCCGAAGAGGTCGCCCGGCAAGCTCTGCTGCGTTGGATGACCGAGGAGTCGGACACTCCCCCGCACATCGCGGCCCGACTCGAAGAGGCGGCGAAGGGCCGGTTCCGGCCAGGCGATCGATCTTCTATCGAACGAATCGTCGCAGAGGCGTGATGGCGACCGCCTACGAGGAAAGCGAATTCGTATTCTGCGATTTGCAGGCGGCCTTCCGTTACTTGCGCACAGCCGATGAAATCGCGGCGCGTCGGTTTTTGGAAAACGCCTACGACACTTTCGAATTCCTTGCTGAGAACCCAGGTGCGGGACGTCGTCGACCAGAACTCGGACACCCCGGCCTTCGGTCGTGGCGCGTCCGCGGTTTCCGAAACTATTTGGTCTTCTATACCGAGGGCGAAACTGTCCGCATTTTGCGGGTGTTGCATGGCTGGCGAGATCTTCATGCCGAGCTAAGTTAGGCGGGTGGTTCAATCAATGTAAAGAAACTCGTTCAAACGCAGGATCGACCTCCCCACGCTCGCCCAAGCGGCCTCCTCCTGTCCCGTCGCCTCGCGGGCTTCGGCGAGGTGGGCGAGGAGCAGCTCGGCTTCTTCCGGCTCGGGGCGGCGGGCGAGGGCGGCGAGGCAGGCGCGCTCGAGGCGCTCGGCGTCGTCCTGCCCCGAGGCGGCGATGCCCTTGGCAAAGCCCTCGGCGGCCTCGTGGACCAGGGCGTCATTGAAAAAAAACAGTGCCTGCAGCGAGGTCACGGAGCGGTCGCGGCGCGAGGTGCAGGCGTTGGGGTCGGGGCTGTCGAAGGTCTGGCCGTAGGGGTCGGCGGTGAGGCGCTTGACCATCTGGTAGACGGACCGCTTCCGGGTCGGGTAGTCGGCTTTGAAGGGGTGGTGCTGGGTGAACTTCCATTCCTTCATCGGCGGAAAGGGATGGGGCTCGGTCTGCGGCGAGAGATCGAGCTGGCCCCCGAGCAGCAGCAGGGTGTCGCGCAGGGACTCGGCGTCGAGCCGCTGGCGGGGGAAACGCCAGTAGGCCCGGTTGTCGGGGTCGGCGGCAAGGGCGGCCGCGTCGTCGGCGCTGGAGAGACGGTAGCTGCGCGAGGTGGCGATCTGCCGGTGGAGCCGCTTCAGCGACCAGCCATGGCGCACGAAGTCGGCGGCGAGCCAGTCGAGCAGCCCGGGGTGGGTCGGCGCCTCGCCGCGCAGGCCGAAGTCGCCGTCGCCGGGCACGAGCCCGACGCCGAAGTGGCGCTGCCAGACGCGGTTGACGATGACGCGGGCGGTGAGTGGATTCTCGGCGCCGGCGATCCACTGCGCCAGTTCGAGGCGACCGCTGCCGGACCGGGCGATCTCTTCCGGCAGCTCCATGCCGCCGAGAACTTCGGGGAACTTCCGCGGCACCTCGGCGCCGGGGCGTTCCGGCTCGCCGCGGACCTGGACGCGGGCGTTGGCGGGCTCGGCGTCCTGCACGGCGTAGGCGCTGGGTAGGAGAGGGCGCTCCCGCAGGTGGGCGGCGAGATTTGTCCCGGCTTTGCGGGCGCGCAGCAGCATGCCGTCGAGCTCGTCGCGGCGGCGTCGTTGCTCGTCGAGCCCGGTCTTGCCCTCGAGCGAGGCGTTTTCGAGGGCCTTGGCTTCGGCTTCGGCGAGGAGCCGGTCGAGTTCGGCTGCGAGCTTTCTCGCTTCCTCCTCGAAGGGGCCCCAAGTTTTCTCCACCTCCTTCTCGTCGACGAGGGGCACGAAGTGGCGCTGGGTCTGGAACAGCTCGATGCCGGGGAAGGGGTAGCGGGTGCTGGCGAAGAAGCCGTAGAGCCCGTAGTAGTCGCGTGTCGAGATGGGGTCGAACTTGTGGTCGTGGCAGCGGGCGCAACTGATCGTCAGTCCGAGCACGGTGCGCCCGAGGTTGTCGATGGTGTCCTCGATGGTGAGGTGCTGCGGGTAGCGCTCGACGAGCGAGCCGAAGCGCCGCGAGAGGGCGAGGTAGCCGGTGGCGATGGTCTGGCGGTTTCGCTGCTCGCGGTCGTCGGCGGGGAGCAGGTCGCCGGCAAGCTGCTCGACGAGGAAGCGGTCGTAGGGCAGGTCGACGTTGAGCGCGTCGATGACGTAGTTGCGATACAGGTAGGCCTGCGGGATGGGAAAGTCGCTGTTGTCGCCGGCGGTGTCGGCGTAGCGGGCCCAGTCGAGCCAGTGCCGCGCCCAGCGCTCGCCGTAGGCGCTGGAGGCGAGCAGCCGGTCGACGGCCCGCTCGTAGGCGGCGTCGAGGGTCTCGGGGCTGGTGGACTCTTCGAGAAACTTCGCGACTTCCTCGGGAGCGGGGGGCAGGCCGGTGAGGTCGTAGGAGACGCGGCGCAGCAATGCGCCCGGCTCGGCGGGGGCGACGGCGGAAAGGCCGGCAGTCCTCCGCCCCGCCTCGAGAAAGCGGTCGATCGGATGCTCCGCCCAAGCGGCGTCGGCGACCTCGGGCGGCGTCGGTTCGAGGACGGGTTGGAAGGACCAGTGGTCAGCCCCGGGGAGCGTCTCGCGAGCCTCGGTGGAGGTGGTGTCGGGCCAGTCCGCCCCGGCCGCGATCCAGTCGCGGATCCGGGCGACTTCGGCTTCGGCGAGCCTTTCGCCCTTGGGCGGCATACGTTCGTCCTCGTGGGTCGAGACGAGGCGGGCGAGCAGCTCGCTTTCGTCGGGCTTGCCGGGCACGATGGCGGGGGCGCCGGAGTCGCCGGGGGCGAAAGCGGCGTCGCGCCGGTCGTAGCGGGTGCCGCCACGCTGCTTTTCAGGGCCGTGGCAGTCGAGGCAATGGCGCTCCAGCAGGGGAGCGATGTCGTGGCGGAAGTCGGGCGGGCTTTCCGCCGCCGGGGCGGCGGTGGCGGAAAGGAGCAGGGCGACAAGGAGCGACGGAGAGGGATGGCGGAGGATCGTCATGGTTCCGGATGGGGCTCGGTCCGGCGCAGGAGGATGCGGCGCTTGCCTGCCTCGAGATGCTCGAGCATGGCGGTCTCGGCCGCGGCGGAATCACCCGCGAGGAGGTGGTCGACGATGGCGGCGTGTTCTGGCACGCTTTCCTCGAAGCGCTCGCGGTGGAGGGTGCCGACGCGCAGGATGACGAGGCGGATGCGGTCGTGGAGCTGATCCATCGCCGCGAGGATCTGCCGGTTGCCGAGGAGCCGGGCCAGCAGCAGGTGAAAGCGGGCGTCGAGTTCGAGGCAGCGGGCGAGGTCGCCCTCGGCCAGGGCCTTTTCCTGCGAAGCGAGGGCGTGCCGCAGGGCGTCGGTCCCGACGGAATCGAGTCGGGCCGCGAGGCGGCGGACGACGAAGCCCTCCAGCGCCTCGCGCAGCTCGTAGTGGTCGAGGATGTCGTCGGGCGAGAGCCCCCGCACGACGATGCCCTGCTGCGGCGAGATGGCGACAAATCCCTCGGCCTCGATCCGCTTCAGGGCGATGTGGACGGGTGTCTTGCTCATCCCGAGGCGCTGGGCGAGCTGGCGTTCGGAGAGGAAGGTGTCGGGCGGGAACTCGCCGGTGACGATGAGCCGTTTGATCTCCTCGTAGGCATGCTGGTGCAGGCTGGAGGACCCGTTGGCCGTAGCGGGCGGAGCGGGTGGCGGGGAAAGGGTCGCAGGCATGGCGGAATGAGTGATTGTCGCACTGGTATACCAGTTTCGTCAAGGGCGGTTTCGATTATCGCTCTGAGGCTACCGCCACGCCCGACCGCCTTTTCGTCTGCTGCCGTGGCGGGTCTGCACTGCGCCGGCTTCGCGCCGGGTCTCGGGCTGGCTGCGGAGGGCGAAGAGGCGGCGCTGGGCTTCGCGGTAGGCGGTGGCGTGCTCGACGATGGGGTGGGGGTAGTCGCGGCCGACGGCGCACCCGGCGAAGACCTGCTCCATCTCCGGCGAGGGACGGCAGTCGAAGGCGGCCGCTACTCCCGGCGTTCGGATTCGGGAGGGTCGGGCGCGTCGAGGGACGCCGAGCTCCAGGACCGCGCCCGGTTCGACATGCGCCGGTAGCGCGCCACCACGCCGATGCAGATCACGGCGAGGCCGAGCAGGGCGCCGAAGAGGTTGCCGAGGCGGGACTGGCGGCGCTCGACGGGGGGAAAGGTCCTCGCCGCAGCGCCTTCGGAGAGTTCGAAGCCGTCGGGCAGCAGGGGTGTCCAGAAGCCGCCGTCCTCGCGCAGGAGAAAGGCGCGGAATCCGGCTCCGTCGGCGGGGATGGGGTTGTGGCCGGTGTCTCCCTCGCGCCAGCAGCGGATGTCGATCTCGTCGGCGCCGCGCAGCAGGTGGCGGCCCTTTTCGACGGACTCGATCTTCGCCTTGAGCCGCACGTAGTGGAGGGCGGATCGGGTCTTGCGGTGCACGATGGTCCGGGAATCCTCGACCTTCGCGACGACGACGAGGTCGGCGGCGGCGGATTTCTCCTCGTCTCCACTGGCGCGGCAGGCGAGGGCAAGGAACAGGGCCGTCGCAGCGGCGGTAGCGCAGGGGGCCTTCATTGGCTTGGATTTCGCAGGGGCATTCTACCCTCAGTCGTTACCAAAGGCAAAACCCCTCTTTTTTCCCTTGTTATGAATGTTTTGCGGCAAATCGCCATGCAAGCGAGCCAGTTTGCTGCGTCGCAAAAATGAGGATGCTCGCGATTCTGAGAAAACTTTCTCTGGACAAGGTTGGCCCGCTCGCTCTACTCGGGAGTCATGGACGAGTTCGGACTCACGCATCGCCAGCGGATCTTGAGCCGCCTCGTGTTCTACGGGGCCGTGCTTTCCGGACTGTGGTTGGCGGGGCGGACCGTCCCCGATCCGGTCTTGGCGGAGGAACTGCGTTGGGAGTCCGCCGGGGTGGCGAGGCCCTATGTCGGCGTGCCGGTCGAGGAGATCGAGACCATCCTCCTCGCCCGCGAGACCGGGGAAGGCCGGGCGGAATAGACCGATGCCCCGATGTCCGTTGTCCGAAAAGCCTTCGTTCTCGGCGCCGGTCTAGGGACGCGCCTGCGGCCTCTGACGGAATCCCTGCCCAAGCCGCTGGTGCCCTTGTGGAACCGTCCGCTCGCGTCCCTTGCCTTCGACCACCTCGTCGCGGACCTCGGGGTGGAGGAGTTCGCGGTGAACACCCACCACCGGCCCGAGGCCTACGCCCGCGCCTTTCCCGGTTCGCGCTACCGGGAGCGCTCCATCCTCTTCCGCCACGAACCCGTCCTGCTCGACACGGCCGGCGGTCTCGACAACCTGCGGGACTGGTTGCTGCAGGACGAGCCCTTTCTCGTCTACAACGGCGACATCCTCACCGACCTGCCCTTGGCCGGGGCCGTGCAGCACCATCTGCGCGAGGAGAATCTCGTGACCCTGGTGCTGCGCTCTCGAGGGCCGGAGTTGCGCGTGGGCTACGATCCCGAGTCGGGGCGCGTCGTCGATCTGCGCGGGGTTCTCGCGCCGGATTGGCCGCACCGCTACCAGTTCACCGGCATCTACGTGGTGTCGCCTCGCTTCCTCGGGCATCTCGCGCCCGGCAAGATCGAGTCGGTCGTGCTGCCCATGCTGGAGGCGATCCGGCGCGGCGGGCGCATCGGCGGCGTCGTGGTCGACGAGGGGGTCTGGAGCGACATCGGCGAGCGCAAGGCCTATCTCGACGCGTTGCC
>SLGN01000147.1 GCA_007123695.1 Verrucomicrobiales bacterium | reverse complement strand
GGATGCATCGCCGCGTCGGCCCCGAAGACCATGAACAACGCCGCCTTTCCACCGCCACCCCGCTCCGCCGTTTGGCTCGTCGCGCTCGTCTGCCTCGTCCTCGTCCTCGTCCTCGTCCTCGTCCTCCCCCGCGGCGTCTTCGGCATCACCTTGACCGGGGCCAATGGCAAAGCGGTGGAGTTCCACAGCATCGAGTCGGCGACGGAGAAGGGGCTGACCGCCCGAATGGTCGCCGACGGGCCCGTTATCGGAATCACTTGGGACAAGCTCGATCTCGAGGCCCTCGCCACCGAGCATCCCAAGATCCACGAGGCCTACTTGCGTGCGCGCGAAGGAGTCGTGATGGTGCTGGAAATGGGCTCCAAGCCCGACAAGCCCGCTTCCGGCGCTGGGGAGAAGGCCCGCGAGCGCTACCCCGGGTGGTTCGACGTGAAGAGCGGCAAGATCACCTTCGTCCTGCAGCTGCCCCCGGCGAAGGCGCGGGGGATCCTGCTCGTCTCGATGGGCGACCTCGGCGCGTCCTTCCAAATGATTGCGGGCCACGAGCGTGGGCGTCCGCCTTGGGGCGAGTTCCAGACGAAGCACCATCTCGCGCTGCTCAGCTATGACATCGACATCGACCAACTCACGGGCGATCCCACCAAGCCCGAGGATTTCATCCATGCGACCAAGGGCAGCGGCAAGGTCTTCGAATCCGCCCTGCGCGAACTTGCGGCCAAGGCGGGGCAGCCCGAAATCGCAGATCTGCCCATCGCCGTCTACGGGTCGGGGCGCAGCGGCTCGGCCTTCGCCTACAACTTCGTCCACCACTGCCCCGAGCGAATTCTCGCGGCGGCGGTGAGTAAGGGCGCCTTCTACGACGCCGAGCCCACTCCCGAATCGGCGAATGTGCCGATGCTGCTCATTTACGGGCAATACTGCAACAACCACGAGCTTCTTCTCTCCGAAAACTATGCCCAGACGGTCCATGCCAAGGCCGGGCCGCTCTTGCCGAACTGGACCCTGGCGCGCGAATTCCGCGGGCGCGGGGATCCCAGCCTGGAGTCGGACCACGTCGCCCGGAAGTATCTCCTCGAAACGGTCGCGCTGCGCCTGCCTCCGAAGGCCGATCCGCCGCCAACTCCGGCTGACGGGGAAGCGGAAGAGAGGGAAAAGGGCGAAGATGGGGAAAAACCCGAGCCTACCGCTCCGGCCAAGCCCGAGTTGCCGGAGCTCGACCGCTCCAAGGGCCTGCGGGGGAATCTCGAGACTCTGGAGGCGCTGAAGATCACCGACGCCTCCTCCCCGCTCGCCGAAGACGAGACCTTCGTGCCCACCGACGGCTTCGCCCGGCTCTGGAAGACGTTCGCCAACGGCGAGCTGGAGGTTCCCCTGCCGGGGGCGGAACAGTGAAATCGAAGCAAGGGCCGGGCCATCCGTGCGGGCGACGTTCCTCGACGTGCGGCGGCGCGGGCGAGGCGGCGGCCGGGGGGTGCGGCATCGGGCGGCGAGTTCGTTCCGCCCATTCTCTCACTGGCCGGAGGCGCCTTCGCGGGCGCGGTTCCAGAAGATGACGAGGTTCTTCGTGCTGCGGCCCGCCACGACGATGTCGGGTCGTCCGTCGCCGTCGAGGTCGGCGACTTTGAGATCCTCGGCGGCGACGAGGTCGCGGGCGACCCAGAAGGGCGGGTGCCAGGATCCGTCGTCCTTTTGGAAAAAGATCTTCACGCCGACGTGGCCTTCGTCGTCGGGGTTGCGCCAGCCCACCACGATGTCCTCGAGGCCGTCTCCGTCGAAGTCGGCGACGGCGAGGGCGTGGCCCTGGTGGAGCGCGTCGGTGAGGAGGGTGCGGGTCCAGCGCCCGTCGGACTCGCGGTAGACGACGAGATCGTTGCCGTGGAAGGGCTCGACGGCGGCGATGAAGTCGCTGCCTTTCGCGATCTCGCCGACGCCGCGGGTGGGCGGATCGGAGTTCTCGGCCGTCACCAGGGGCAGGGACTCGTCGGCGCCGGGACGCTCGCGCACGATGCCCTGGGCGCCGCCGATGTAGAGGAAGCCGTCGCGGAAGTCGAAGTTGTGGGTCAGGTGGAGCTGGGCGGCGTAGGCCTCGTGCGACCACGCGTCGGGGTCGCCGGCCTCGACGGGATCGACCCGGTAGGCGCGGGCTTTGACGAAGTTCTCGCCGGTGCCGTCCCGGTTGCCGAGTCCGTGGAGCGGCAGCACGAAGAGCTCGTGGCCGCCCGCCGCGGTTGGGATCCAGCGCATGCGGTGCGTCGTGGGATCGTGGTAGAGCGGGACGGGCCGCCACGGATCCGCGCCCTCCTCCGGGCGCTCAAGGAAGAAGACGGCGCCGGACTGGGCCGGGTCGCTGGTTTCTCCGGGATTCCACTGGGCGCCGACGGCGATCTCGGCCTTTCCGTCTCCGTCGATGTCGGCGGCGGCGATGCAGACGTTGTCCCGCAGGGTCAGGTTGCGGGCGACGACCGCCTTGGTCCAGTCCGGGTTCCGGAACCAGACGATTTCGTGTTTGTCGGCCAGCAGGATGTCGGTCTTGCCGTCGCCGTCGACGTCGGCCACGGCGACGCCATAGCCGATTTCGACGGCGTCGTCGATGGTCTGGGCTTCGAAGCGGGGCACTTCGATGGCGTGGGCGGCGGCGGCGAGCAGGGCGGGCAGCAGCGCGAGGCGGAG
>SLGN01000245.1 GCA_007123695.1 Verrucomicrobiales bacterium | reverse complement strand
CGACCGGAAGACCTCCTTCTCCGAGGCATGGAAGACGATGCGCCGGTCGACGACGCGCGAGATGCAGTGGTAGTAGGCCCGCCCTGCTCCGGGCGCGACGAGAATGCGGCGTGGGTTCATGGTGATTCAATCAAAATAATAAGCATTGCTATTTAATAGAATTCGGACAGCTGTGCAATCGATATTTTCGCGCTGATTGCCCTGGAGCGGGGGGTGGGGAGTCGAGGCTGACTGGCCGTTAGAGCTTGCCTGCGGTCTCGACGAGGTTGGCGGCTGTGATGCCCAATTCGGCCATGACGGTGTTGCCGGGGGCACTGATGCCGAAGCGGTCGATTGAGACGATGGCTCCGTCGCTTCCGACATACTTCCACCACAGGCCGCCGACGCCAGCCTCGATGGCGACGCGGCGGGTGCATTGCGGCGGGAGGACTTCGTCGCGGTAGGCGGCTGGCTGCCGGTCGAAACGCTCGAAGCAGGGCATGGAAACGACGCGCACGCCGTCGCCCAACTGCTCGGCGGCTTCCATGGCGTGCTGCAGCTCGCTGCCGGTGGCAAGAAGGATGGCGGTAAGCTCTCCGGCCTCCTTTTTCGCGACGTAGCCGCCGCGCAGGACGCCGCCGCGCCGCTCGTCGACGGGGATCGCGGACAGCGTCGCGATGTTCTGGCGGGTGAGAAAAAGAGCGGTGGGACCGTCCTTGCGCTCGATCATGGCGGCGAAGGCGCCGGCGGTTTCTTCGGGGTCTCCGGGGCGGATGACGTCGAGGTTGGGAATGACGCGCAGACCGCTGACGGTCTCGACGGGCTGGTGGGTGGGGCCATCCTCGCCGACGCCGACGGAGTCGTGGGTGAAGATGTAGCCGACCGGCAGTCCGGCGAGGGCGGCGAGGCGGATGGAGGGGCGCAGGTAGTCGGCGAAGACGGCGAAGGTGGCGCCGGTCGCCCGGAATATGCCGTCGTAGGCGATGCCGTTGAGGATCGCCCCCATGCCGTGCTCGCGGATGCCGTACCAGACGTTGCGTCCGCCGAAGTCCGAGGGGCCCCAGTCGCCGCCGCCTTTGATGTAGTTCTTGGTGGAGCCGAAGAGGTCGGCGCTGCCGGTGACGAGAGAGGGAACGGCCTTGGCGACGGCCTGGATGATGTCGCCGCCGGCGGCGCGGGTCGCCCCCTTGTAGTCGTCGACGAAGGCGGGGATGGATTCGAGCAGGTCGGCCGGGGTGCGGCCTGCGACGGCGTCGTCGAGCTGCCGGGCCAGCTCCGGGTTGGCGGCGCGCCAGTCTTCGAAGGTGGCTTCCCAAGCGGCGTGGTCGGCGGCGAGTTTCGCGGCATGCGCGGCGAAGTAGGCGCGGGTGCCTTCGGAGACATGGAAGGTCTCGGCGGGCAGACCGAGCGCGGCCCGGGCCGATTCGGCGAACTTGGCCCCGCCTTCTCCGTGGCCGGCGGCGGTTCCGGCGACTTCGGGAATGCCCTTGCCGATGAGGGTTTTCGCTTCGATCAGCTTGGGCTTGCCGTTGCGGTCGGCCTTGGCCGCGGCGATGGCCTCCTGGAGGGCGTCGAGGTCGTGGCCGTCGACGCGGACGGTGTCCCAGCCGAAGGACTCGAAGCGCTTGAGGGTGTCGTAGCTCTGGGTCACCTCGGCCATGGCGTCGAGGGTGACGTCGTTGGAGTCGTAGATGAGGACGAGATTGTCGAGGCCGAAGTGCCCGGCGAAGGCGATTGCTTCGGAGGCGACGCCCTCCTGGAGGCAGCCGTCTCCGGCGAGGCAGACGACGCTCTGGTCGAAGATGGTGTGCTCGGGCGTGTTGAACTTCGCCGCGGCCATCTTGGCGGAAAGGGCGTAGCCGACGGCGTTGCCGACGCCTTGGCCGAGCGGTCCGGTGGTCGCCTCGACCCCGACGGTCTCGGCGAACTCAGGGTGGCCGGGGGTCTTGCTGTGAAGCTGGCGGAAGTTTTTCAGTTCGTCGAGCGGCAGGTCGTAGCCGGCGAGGTGGAGCCAGCCGTAGAGAAACATGCTGCCGTGCCCGGCGGAGAGGACGAAGCGGTCGCGGTTGAGCCATTTCGGATGTCCGGGATGGTAGCGCAGAGCGCTTCCAAAGAGGACCGCGCCGATCTCGGCGGCTCCGAGCGGCAGGCCGAGATGGCCGGAGCTGCAGGCGTGGACGGCGTCGATGGCGAGGCCGCGGGCTTCGGTGGCGGCTTGGGAGAGGGCGGCGTGGTTCAGTTCGCTCATGGTTTGTAAAAAGGCGGGAATGGGCCGGAACCCTTGGCGCATTTGCCGGGCATCGCAAGCGAAAGGAAGCCCCTCCCCGCGCCGATGCCCCGACGCGTCCCCGGCTTGACGACGCTTCCGGGCCGGGTGATTTATTCCGGGTGAGTATTCTCGACCGTTTTCTATCCCGAACCGCGCCCGACGCCCCAGCCGACGCGGAAGCCGCCGCCGACGCTTCGGACGGAATCGGTCTGGTCGTCGGCCTTGGCAATCCGGGGCCCGAATACGACGGCACGCGCCACAACGCCGGATTCGAACTCGTCGACCGTCTCGCGCGGGAGGCGGGTGCGAAATGGAACCGGGAACACAAGCTGAGGGCGAAAACGGCGGTCCTGCCCGGCGGCGTCGTGCTGGCAAAGCCGCTGACCTACATGAATCTCAGCGGCAACTCCGTGGCGAGGCTGCTGAAGCGGCATCGCCTCGATCCCGCCCGACTGCTCGTCGTCTACGACGACACCGCTCTGCCAGTCGGGGCGCTGCGATTCCGAGCATCGGGCTCGGCCGGCGGGCACAACGGGATCAAATCGATCATCGCCACGCTGGGGGGGGAGGCGTTTCCCCGCCTCCGGATCGGAGTCGGTCCGGTGCCTCCCGACGCCGAGCTGGTCGAGTTCGTGCTGGGCCGCTTTTCCGACGAGGAGAGGGCAGAAATGGAAAAAGTCCTCGAAATTGCCGCCGAAGGTGTAAATTACGCGCTTGCCTCCGGCCTCGAAGCGGCGATGAACCGCTACAACCGCCGCGGCTGAAGCTCGTCCGCCGCGCGCCGACAAACGCGGTTCGCAGGACGCGGCCGATCCAGACAAACACCCCAGCAGCATCGCCTACGACATGAAACGCAAATACGAAGGAGTCTACATCCTCAAGCTCCAAGGGCAGGAGGACAGCGTCGACGAGATGGTCGGCAAGATCACCAAGGAACTCGAGTCCAGCGGAGCCGTGCTCGAGCAGATCGACCGTCTCGGCCGGAAGGAGTTCGCCTACACGAACCACGCCAAGCAGAGCCACGGCTACTACGTGCAGTATCGCTTCGAGGCCGAACCGGCCGAACTCAAGGAGGTTGAGACCCATCTCAAGCTCAACGACCAGATCATGCTCCAGCACTACCGCCGGATCTGATCGCGACGGACCGGTCCGATTCGATTCGTCGTTCGCGATCGACGCGACCTGTCCGCGACGCTCGCTTGCGGCATGGATCCCGGCGGGAGGGTTTCGATCCGGGGCGTCGCCGGGCTTGCTCACGCATGAGACCTCCAAGGCACTCGCAAAGGATACCCCGCCGCAGCAATGTCGCTCCACCCCCTCGCCAAAGCGCTGGATCGGCTGCGTCTCGCCTCGCTGCTGGACGGCGCTTCCTACCTGCTCCTGCTCGGGGTCGCGATGCCCCTGAAGTATGCGGCCGGCATGCCTCTCGCGGTGACGGTCGTCGGCTCTCTCCACGGGCTGTTTTTCGTCGCTCTCTGCATCTGCTTGCTGGAGTGCCTGTTGCGTCGCGTTCTCTCCTTCACTTGGTGCGTCGTCGTCTTCGTCTGCGCTCTCGTCCCCTTCGCCCCGTTCTTCCTCGACCGGCGCCTGCGGACTCTCGAAACCGCCTGAGGCCGGGCCTTTTCCCGACCTCCGCCCGCCCGCGCGGCATCGGGGCGCTACGCGATCGTGTCCCCACAAAAGTGGTAGTCGCGCGGGGATGCAGACCGCCCGCAACCGGGTGTATGCTGGAAGGGTGATGACTCGACCCCTTTCCCAGACCCTCCTTTCCGCCCTCGCTCTCGGGGCATTTCTTTGCGCCGGAGCCACCGCCGTTTTCGCCGCGCCGGAGACGGTGCTGCGATGGGACTTCGACGGTGCCGAGGAAGCCGGCGAATGGCAGGGCAAGACGGGAAGGGCCGAGGGCGTCGAGGGTCCGCGGCCGCCGCGCTACCCCGGCTTCGCCGACGACAACGAGGCGGGCCGTTTCGCCCACGGCGAATCCTTTCTCGTGGTGAAGGACGCCGAACGCGGCGGCCCCGCCGATCTGCGCTACGGCCTCGGCGACACCTTCGGCTTCGAGGCTTGGGTCAAGATCGACGATCTCAAGACCGGCGCCATGGCCTACCTGATCGGGAAAGGACGCCACGGCAAGCTCGGAGCCGACCTCGGCGAGATGAACCAGAACTACGCGGTGCGGCTCAAGGGCACCCCGGCAGGGGCGGAGGTCGGTTTCCTCTTCACCAGCGTGGACCCGGCGAAGGACGGCAAGCGGAACTGGCACCGCTGGTGGAGCAAGGCGACCGTCCCGCTCTCGGGATGGCACCATGTCGCGGTGGTCTACACCTTCGGCGAGCAGGACAGCCTGCGCGTGCTCATCGACGGGAAGGCCACCGAGGGCGTCTGGGACATGGGCGGCGCGACCGATCTCGGTCCGGTGACCGACGCCGACGACCTCGTCGTGGGCACCGGCTACCGTCGCAGCGGCGGCGAGTCCTTCAACGGCCGGATGGACGACCTGACCCTGTATCGCGGCGCACCTAACCCTGTTGAACTCGAGTCTCGCTACACCTTCGTGCCGCCGCCTCCGCCGGTGACTCCGGAGATGGTCCCGCCGGGCGGCGTCCTCGTCCAGATCAGCGAAGAGGGCGTGCCCGAGGCGAACTCCTGGCCCGAGGATCCCGAGGTCACCGAGACCTACCACGAGGAGGCCTTCGGTTTCTTCGACTGGCCGCAGAAGTATGTCTCCACGGGAGTCCGGGCCGACCGCGCCAATCCGTCGCATTTCCGCGCCTCCGCCCTCGTCGAGCTGCCCGCCGGAAAGCACCGCCTACTCATCCGAAGCCGCGGCCCGGCCAAGCTGCACATCGACGGCGAACTCGTCCTCGAGAACCCCTTCCCGAGGTCCGACACCGGCGGCCACGGGCTCCTTTCCGAGCAGGACGAATACCTCGACCTCGGTCCCGACTTCCGCTTCGCGCCTCCCGGCAACCGCGAGGCCTGGTGCGAGTTCGAGACGGAAGGCGGCGAACATTTCGTGGTGCTCGAGACCCTCGTCGGGGGCGTCGCCGGCAAGAGCAAGCGCCGACCCGAATTCGGCGAGACTGTCGCCGCCATTTCGCCGGAAGGCAGCGAGAGCTGGAGCTTGCTCGGTCCCGGCGCCCGCCGCGTGGACTACACCGACGCGGGCTGGGCCGTCTACGAGAGCGAGAGGCGGGCCTGGCTCGACCGCACCAACGCGCAGGCGCGCGCCGCACGCCGCGTCGAGAGCGCCCCCTACTGGGCGGGCCGTCGCGAGGCGGCGCGCCGCTGGCTCGAATCGGTCGAGCCCGTCGCCGTGCCCGCGCTGCCCGAGGGCTACCCCGCCCACAACGCCATCGACCATTTCCTCGCCGAGCGCATCGAGCAGACGAAATCCGCCCTCGCCGCCGCGCGGGCCTCTTCGGTCGACTACTTCGGTGAGATCCAGCCCCTGCTCGAGGCGAAATGCTACAGCTGCCACCAGGGCGGCAAGGCCAAGGGCGGGCTGCGGCTCGATCTCCACGCCGCCGCCCTCGAAGGCGGCAAGTCGGAGGGGCCCGCCATCGAACCGGGAGATTCCGGGGCCAGCCCCCTGATCCACCGGGTCGCCGCCGACGCGGGCGACGACATCATGCCGCCGAAGGGCGATCCCCTGACCGAGGCGGAAGTCGATCTGCTGGAGCGCTGGATCGACGAGGGGGCCGCGTGGCCGCAGTTCGACGTGGCCCGTTTCGAACCGACCCCGCTGGCCGAGGATCTCGCCTTCCTCCGCCGCGTCCACCTCGACACCGTCGGCGTCCCCCCCACCGAGGCCGAGATCGACCGTTTCCTCTCCGAGACGGAGGACGAGCGGCGCGAACCCGCCATCGACCGGCTGCTGGAGGATCCGCGCTGGGCCGACCGCTGGATGGGGGTCTGGCAGGATGCCCTCGCCGAGAATCCCAACATCATCAACCCGACCCTGAACAACACCGGCCCCTTCCGTTGGTGGCTGCACGAGTCCCTCCTCGACAACAAGCCCGCCGACCTGCTCGCCACCGAATTGCTCCGCATAGAGGGCAGCGAGCGCTTCGGAGGTCCCGCCGGCTTCGCCACCGCCTCGCAGAACGACGTGCCGATGGCGGCCAAGGGGATGATCGTCGCCTCCACCTTCCTCGGCGTCGAGATGAAGTGCGCCCGCTGCCACGACGCCCCCGCCCACGTCTCGAAGCAGGAGGACCTCTTCCAGCTCGCGGCGATGATGAAGAAGTCCTCCATCAAGCTGCCGGAGTCGAGCAGCGTGCCGATGGACCGCATCCACCAGACCGGGCGGGCGCCGTTGATCGAGGTGACCCTGCAGCCGGGTGCGGAAGTCGCGCCCGCCTGGCCCTTTCCCGAATTCGCCGACGAAGAAAGCGCCGCCGCCCTCGCCGAGCGCCCCGACGACCCCCGCGACCGCCTCGCCGCTCTCGTGACCGCGCCCGAGAACCGACGCTTCGCCCAGGTGATGGTCAACCGCATCTGGGAGCAGCTGATGGGCCGGGGCATCGTCGAGAGCGTCGGCGACTGGGAAAAGACCGAGCCCTCCCACCCCGAACTGCTCGAGTGGCTCGGCCTCGAGCTGGTGCGCCACGACTACGACTTGAAGGCCGTCGCCCGCATCATCCTCGGATCGCACGCCTACCAGCGGGCCGTCGATCCCCTGCTCGCCGGTCCCAGCCCGCTCTTCATCGCGCCCGCTCCGCGCCGCCTCGACGCCGAGAGGATCGTCGATTCGCTCTTCGCCGCCACCGGGGCGCCTTTCGATCTCGAGGAAGTCAGCCTCGACATCGACAGCGTGCGCGTCCTCAGCAGTTCCATCACCCTCGGCAAGCCGCGCCGGGCCTGGATGCTCGCCTCGACCTCGAACGAGCGCGACCGGCCCAGCCTTTCCCTGCCCCGCGTCCAGGCGGTGGCCAGCCTGATGGAGACCTTCGGATGGCGCGGCTCGCGGCAGGAGTCCATCCACTCGCGCGAGGCCGAGCCGAACGTGCTTCAGCCCGCCATTCTCGCCAACGGCACCATGGGCATCTGGCTGACCCGGCTGAGCGACCGCCACGGACTCACCGCCCTGGCGCTCGAGGCCGGCTCGCCCGAGGAACTCGTCGATAGGCTCTACCTGCGCCTCCTCACCCGCGAGCCCTCCGCCCACGAGCGCGAGCGCTACGTTTCCCTGCTCGCCGAGGGCTTCGGCGAACGCATCGTGCCCGAGTCGGCCCGCCCCGCGCCGGAGCCGGCCAAGCGCGAGCCGGTCCGCTTCGTGAGCTGGTCGAACCACCTCGACGGTCCCGCCAACGCCCTTGCTACCGAGAAAGAGGAGCAAGCCCGCCGTGGCGACCCGCCGACCACCGCGCTCGCCGACGATTGGCGCAGCCGGCTCGAGGACGTCCTCTGGGCCATGCTCAACTCGCCCGAGTGGATCTACGCTCCCTGAAATCACCCCTTTTCCCGACCCGACCATGAACCGACGCAAATTCCTCCAACGCAGCAGCCTCCTCGCCGGGGGCGCCCCCCTCGCCCTTTCCCGCAGCCTCGGCGCCAGCACCGGCAGCTCCGTCAGCCTGCCGAAAGGACAGGCCGAGCACTGCATCTTCATCTGGCTCGGCGGCGGCATGGCCCAGATCGACACCTTCGACCCGAAGCGCCGCGGCAATTCCAAGGCGAGTCCCAAGATCGCGGGATCGGAATACGCATCCATCGACACGGCGGTGCCGGGCGTCCAGTTCTGCGAGCACCTGCCCCGCACCGCGAAGCTGGCCGAGCGGCTCACCGTCGTCCGCACGGTGAACCACCACATCATCGACGAGCACGCCTTCGCGACGAACTACGTCCACACCGGCCGGCTCGTCAGCGGCAGCACCACCTATCCCTCGATCGGCTCCATCGTGGCCGACCAGCGCGGCGCGGCGAACCCCGACGTGCCCGCCTACATGCTGATCGGCTATCCCAACGTGAGCCGCGGACCCGGCTTTCTCGGCGCCAAGGCCGGCTACGTCTACCTGACCGACACCGAGAGCGGACCGGCGGGCTTCTCCCGGCCCGAAGGGATCGACGACGACCGCGCCGCCCGCCGCGAGGCCCTGCTCCAGCCCATCGCCGCGCGCGTCGAATCCGCCTCGCTCCCCTCGCGCTACGCGGAGGCCCAGCGCGAGGCCCTCCGCCTCGCCGGACCCGACTTCATGCGCTGGTTCGACCTTTCCTCCGAGCCGGGATCGCTGCGCGAGCTCTACGGCGGCGAGTTCGGGCAGCGCTGCCTCCTTTCCCGCCGCCTCGTCCAGTCCGGGGTGCGCTTCATCGAGGTGTCGCACAACCTGAACTTCATCAACGGCACCGGGTGGGACACCCACAACGAAGGCCAGCAGAACCAGCACCTCCTGATCAAGGAACTCGACATCGCCCTGTCCGCCCTGATCTCCGATCTGGAGAACAAGAAGCTGCTCGACCGCACCCTCGTCGCCATCGGCACGGAGTTCGGCCGGCCGGCCGCCTACGACGGACGCGGAGGGCGCGGCCACCAGGGCACGGCCTTCAGCCTCGTGCTCGCCGGCGGCGGGCTGAAGCACTGCGGCGCCTACGGCACGACCGACGAACTTTCCAAGGAAATCCTCGAAAAGCCCGTCTCGATTCCCGATTTCCACGCCACCATCCATGCCGCCCTCGGCATCGATCCGCGCAAGGAGATCTACGACGGATCCCGCCCCGTTCCCATCACCGACCAGGGCACCCCGGTGGCGGAGCTGTTCGGCTAGGTCCTCCGGCGGGCTACTCCTTCCCGCCGGAGGACCGCAGATGCCGCACGAAGAAGGCTACGAGGTCCTCGCCGGAGGGGTCTTCGAGACCTAGGCCGGGCGCGTAGACCACCGCCTCGACGCCGACTGCGTCGGCGCGTTCCTTGAGAACCCGCGCGTGCCGGGGATGGTGGGCCATCGGGCCGACGCCTTCGGGCGGCTCGTCGGGATCGCCGTTCCTCATGTAGAACGGGGAGTCGCCGGGAGAAAGCAGGGCGCGGAAGTCGGCCTCGCGGCGCAGCTCCTCGGCTGCCGCAGAGCGGAGTTCGGACTCGTCGCGGACGCCGAAGGACGCCGCCGCCCGGAGCATCTGGCGTTCGGAGATGCCGAGGATCTCGCGCCATGCGAGCAGATCGAGGGTGGCGGGAGCGGCCATGGCCCCGGCACAGGCGATGCGGCTCGACTGGCGGGCGACCGGGTCCGTCGAGTCGGGCTCGGCGAGATCGTCGCGGAAGGCGAGCCACAGCGAGGCGGCGCCGCCGGCGGAACCTCCGAAGGCGCCGACGCGCGATCCGTCGATCCCGTATTCGGCGGCATGGTGCCGCAGATGCTGCACGCCGCGGGCGATGTCCCGCAGGCTGCCGAGAGTGCCCTCGGGATGCTGCTTCGAAAAGCGGTAGTTGAGCCCCGCCACCGAGATGCCCGCGGCGAGCAAGCGGTCGAGGAAGGCCGAGCGGCGCAGCAGGGCCTTGTCCCCGCGCCGGAACCCGCCGCCGTGGATGAAGACGGCGAGGGGCCTCGGTCCGTCGCCTTCCGCCAGCCAGAGGTCGAAGCGCTGGCGGGGATGTTCGCCGTAGGCGAGATCGACGTGCGAGGCGGCGGTCCCCGCGGGCGAGACGGCCGGAGTGTCGAGGGCGGCTGCGATCTGCTCGCCGAAGCGGTCGGCGGCCCCGCCCGCCGGGGGGAGATCGCCGGCGATCGCTGCGATCTCCTCGTCGCTTTCGCCGGCACCTTTTTTCCCCTCGTCCGCAGCGGACGCCGGTACGGCGAAGAGGCACAGCAGCGCGGCGGCGAGAAGGCGCGGACTGCGGCGCAGCGCTGGTCTGCACAAGGGCGAACGGAGGAGTGTCTTCTTCATTCGGGGGTGCTGTAGAAAAGGTCGGGAAAAGGCGCCTGCGCAGAGCCCTCGCGATGGCGGTAGGGGTAGATCTCGCCCCGGTCGCGCAGCAGGGGCAGGTTTTCGCCGCCGCTCGCGCCGAGCAGGTCGAAGAGGCGCGCGTTCATCGCCTCGACCCGTTCGCGGTGGGCGGGATCGGGGGCGAGGT
>SLGN01000657.1 GCA_007123695.1 Verrucomicrobiales bacterium | reverse complement strand
GATCGGACTTGGCGCCGACGGAGGGAGCGGGCTCTTCGGCGGAGGACGGGGGCTCGGACGGCTCGCGCGAACTCATGCGGAAGCCGAGCTTGCGGACGCGCTCGACAGCGCGGTCGCCGGGGGCGCGTTCCGGGGGAGAGGCGTCATCGCCCCCGCCGTCGGCCGGAGCTTCGGATTGCGAGGGAGGGGCCTCGGCCCCGTGCGGGGCGGATTCGGAGGGCGGGGAAGTCTCCTGCGCTCGAGCGTCCGCCGCGCAGTAGAGCGGCAGACCGAGGCCCAAAGTGACGAGAAGGGCGGTGTTATGGAGTGTGGTGGAGGCCATTGGAGGGGAATTCTTCGGAAATCGAAAATAAATCCCGATTTTCGCTTGCGCACGGCAAAATATCGGAAATGTTCTCGGTAACACTGTTCAGAAAAAACAAAATGAAATTGACCGACCGACAGCAAGAAGTGCTTGACTACCTTCAGTCCGAGCATCGCCGCACCGGGATCATGCCCTCCACCCGCGAGATCCAGGAATATTTCGGATTCGCCAGCCAGACGGCGGCGGTGAGCCATCTCCGCGCCCTCGAGCGGAAGGGGGCGATCCTCCGGCGCGAAGGCGACGAGAATCGGCGCCGGGCACGCTGCCTGATCTTCGCGGACGCCGTCGATCGTGAGCCCATCGTCGACGTCCCCGTATACGGATCGATTCCCGCCGGCTACAGCGACGACACCGAGCCAGTGTCCGACGGTCTGGTCTCGGTCGATGTCCGCTCGCTCGGGGTCAGTGAGCGCTCCAAGGTCTACGCACTCAAGGTGCGCGGCGAGTCGATGATCGGCGCCCACATCATGGACGGCGATCATGTCATCCTCGAAGAACGCGCGCCTCGCGACCAGGACATTGTGGCCGCCTTGATCGATGGCGAGACGACGCTGAAGCGTTATGTCGTCGCCGGACGCCGCCCCTACCTGAAGGCGGAGAACCCGGCCTACCCCGATATCATTCCGGCGCACGAACTCGTCATCCAAGGCGTGATGGTCGGTCTTGTTCGGGGCGCGGTGAAGCGCTGGTAGCGGACGCTGGCGCGGGTGGCGCCCGACTGCGGTACCATTCGCATTCCCGCCTTTCCCCCGGCTTTCAGGGCGCAGGCTCTTTCAGCGGAGCCAGTTCGTCCGCAATCGGCAGCGGCTCGAGCAGACGCAAGATCGTCTCGACGGGGACTCCCGATTTTGCGACCATCTGGAGGTTTTTCTTGCGGTCCGCCGCCTCGTGGTAGTGGATCGAGTTGGTCGAGACGGCGAGCCCGACGAGCCGACCGAAGCGGTCGAATATCCCCGATCCGCTGGAACCCCGTGCGAAGTCGGCGGTGATTTGGAGACGGGGCGTCTTCCCGCGGGGGGTGAGGTAGCGGCGGGAGATGTGCCCGCGCGTCAGGGTGAAGAAGTGGCTGTCGGGATGCGAGACGACGAAGACGGGATCGCCGGTGGCAATCCCGCTGGAGATGCTCACGTGGGGCAGGTCCACGGCCTCGCCGAGCCGGACGAGGGCAATGTCGTGCTCTTTGGAGGCGGCGAGGATCTCGACGACGGGGTGGACGCTGCCCTGCGGCGTCATCGCTCCGAAGACGAGGGCTTCCTTGGAGTCTATGACGTGATGGTTTGTCAGGGCCAGTCCGTCGGCCGAGATGGCGACGGCCCCGGCGAGGCGGGCGTGGAGCCGATCGCATTTCCCGCAAAGGTAGAGATGGCCGAAGACAAGGGAGGCGGCGTTGGCGCGGGCGACCGCATCGGCCTCGCGGGCGGCGGGCAGAGCGGCTGCGCGGGTGGTGTCAGGACCGGCATTAGAGGCGGCGGGCAAAGGGGCGGACTCGAGCTGGCGGAGCCTCCGCAGCAGCGAAGCTCCGGTGGGCAGGCCGCCGGCTTCGTAGAGACGGGCGAGATCGCGCTCGAAATCCGCTTGGATGCGGGCATCGTCGATGAAATCCTCAGCCTGGGCCGATCCCGAGAGGAGGAGCAGGAAGAGGGCGGCGCCCAGCATGCCGATGGCAGGGGCGGCGCGGCGCCAAGGTGGGACTCCTCCCCGCCGGGGGCGCTCACTTGAGATGGATCTTCGCATACGGCAGCGCTTTTCTCAGCCTCGCGGCGCCGGCCTCGGTCGCGTTGGACTGCCACAGATAGACCGCTTCGAGCGATGGCAGCGATTCCAGCACGCGGAGCCCCGCATCGCCGACGGCGGAGCGGTGGAGATTGAGGTGGCGCAGTTCGGCGAGGCCCTTGATCGCCGCGAGGGCTTCGTCGTCGATGCCGGTGTTCCCCAGGTCGAGGCGCACGAGGCGCGGCGACTTGGCCGCGAGATCGAGTGCCGCACCGGTGGCGGCGCTGCGGGAAAGGTCGAGATGGGCGATGTGGCTGGCGAGCGGAAGGGCCGCGAGGATCTGCTCGTCGGTGGCGGGCTCTTCGGAGAGCCGGAAGTCGATGGCCAGCAGCGAGCTGGACGGGGAGAGCCGCACGATCCGGCCGCCTGCGGTCTCGACCGCCTTCCACTCTTTTTCGGGTAGGGGATCGAGTCCGGCGGACAGGCGTTCGTAGAGCTGATCCCGTTCGGATGCGGGAGGAGGCGCCAGCGCCGCGTCCTCGGGCTCGGGCTCGGGCTCGGGCTCGGGCTCGGGCTCGGGCTCGGGCTCGGGCTCGGGCTCG
>SLGN01000255.1 GCA_007123695.1 Verrucomicrobiales bacterium | reverse complement strand
GAGGGCGGAGAGACCGAGGGCAAAAGCATCCTCGTCCCCGGCAAGCCCGACGAATCCTACCTGCTCCAGACCATCCTGAAAACGGCGAAGCCCGCCATGCCCCCGAAGAAGGAGCCCCAGCCGAGCGCCGAAGAGATCGCCCTGCTCACCCGCTGGATCGAGGAGGGCGCCAAAGGCCCCGCCGAAGGGCACGACCTCTCCCTGCTCTCCACCCTCGTCGTTCCCGAGATCGCCCCCACCGCGGCCGCCACCGACGCCATCACCGCGGCCGCCTTCGCCCCCGACGGATCGCTCGAGGCCTTCGCCAAGCACGGCCGCATCGAGCTGCGCTCGCCCGACGGAAAGCTCATCACCACGCTGAAGACACCCCAAGGCAAAATCAACGCCCTCCATTTCTCCGCCGACGGCGCCAGGCTCGTCGCGGCGACCGGCATCTCCGGCTTGAAGGGAGAAGCCATCGTCTTCGACCCAAAGAGCGGCGAAATCATCACGAGCCTCGGCGGGGCCAGGCACCGCGACATCCTCTTCGACGCCGAATTCTCCCCCGACGGCACCCTCCTCGCCACCGCCGGCTACGACCGCGGCATCCATCTCTGGGACCTCGCCTCGGGCAAGCTCCTGCGCTCCATGACCGCCCACAACGGCGCCATCTACGACCTCGCCTTCTCGCCCGACGGCGCCGTCCTCGCCAGCGCCAGCGGCGACGGCACCTGCAAGCTCTGGCAGGTCGAGACCGGCGAGCGCCTCGACACCCTCAACCAACCGCAGGCCGAGCAGTTCCGCGTCGCCTTCACCCCCGACGGCCAGCACATCCTCGCCGCCGGGGCCGATAACCGCATTCGCCTCTGGCGCTTCCTCTCCAAAACCGCCCCCCGGCTCAACCCGCTCCTCGAGGCGCGCTTCGGACACGAGAACGCCATTGTCGAGCTCGCCGTCGCCCCCGACGGCAAACGGCTAGCCACCACCTCCGCCGACCGCGCCCTCAAGCTCTGGAGCCTGCCCTCGCTCGAGCCGCTCCACGACTTCGGCCCGCAGTCCGACGTCCTCGCCGTGCTCGCCTTTGCCGGAAAGGGCGAAGCCCTCTTCGCCTCGCGCCTCGACGGATCGCACGAGCGGCTTCCCTTCGCCGCAAGCTCCGCTCCGGCACCAGGCGACCCTGGCCCCGCTGCTCCCACCGCGAAGACTCCCGTGGCCGAAAGCGAGACCGAGACCGTCCACCTCGCCGAAGCCGAGACGGGCCCGAATCCCGCCCTCGTCCGCCGCAGCGAGACCAAAGGCGCCATTTCCGCCCCCGGCGAGGCCGACGACTACCCCTTCGCCGCCAAGGCCGGCGAGACCTGGGTCTTCGAGATCGACGCGGCCCGCTCCGGCTCCAAGCTCGACTCCCACCTCGCCATCCTCGACGCCGCCGGCGATCCCGTCGAGCAAGTCGTTCTCGAGGCCGTGCGCGACTCCTGGCTCAGCTTCCGCGGCAAGAACTCCACCACCTCCAGCGACTTCCGCGTCCACAACTGGGAGGAAATGGAGCTGAACGAACTGCTCTACGTCAACGGCGAGGTCGTGAAGCTGTACCTCTACCCGCGCGGCCCCGACTCGGGCTTCAACGTCTACCCCGGCTTCGGCAACCGCCGCACCTGGTTCCAGACCACCTCCCTCTCCCACGCCCTCGGGCAGCCCTGCTACATCGTCCGCGCCCTCCCCGCCGGATCCGACCCCGGCCGCACCGGCCTGCCCGTCTTCCGCCTCTACTACGAAAACGACGACGACCCCGAGCGCCGCCACGGGGCCGACTCCGTGCTGCGCTTCGTCGCCCCCGCCGACGGCGACTACCTCGTGCGCGTCCGCGACACCCGCGGCTTCGGCGGCGAAGGCTACGGCTACACCCTCGTCGCCCGCGCCCTGCGGCCCGACTTCACCGTCGCCACCGACTGGAAGGATTTCAAGCTCGCCCCCGGCAGCGGACGCGAGATCGGCTTCACCGCAACGCGTCTCGACGGCTACGACGGTCCCATCGAAGTCACCCTTTCCGGCCTGCCGGAAACCCTCTCGATCGCCCAGCCCATCGTGATCGAGCCCGGCCAGGACCGCGCCTTCGCCACCCTGCGCTCGGCGGCGGATTTCGCGGGACTTTCCGAGGACGCCGCCGCCAAGGTCAAGCTCTCGGCCAGGGCCATGATCGGCGGCGAACCCGTGGAGAAGGCAACCGGCCAGGCCATGCCCGTCGCCTTGGAGGAGAAGCAGGCCCTGCGCGTCCACCTCAAGCCCGACGGCGACTCCGGCAAGATGGGCGAGGACGGCGTCCTCGAGTTCACGATTCGGCCCGGCGAGACCATCACCGCCATCGTCGCGGCGGATCGCAACGGCCTCGAGGGCCCCGTCACCTTCGGCAAAGAGGACGCGGGCCGCAACCTGCCGCACGGCGTCTACGTCGACAACATCGGCCTCAACGGCCTGATGCTGCAGCCCGAGGAAAGCGAAAAGCGCCTCTTCATCACCGCCTCGAAGATCACGGCGCCGACGGTGCGCGACTTCCACCTCCTGACGCCGACTGGAGGCGGACATACGACCCAGCGGGTGAGGCTGCGGGTCGTTGCGGGGGAGCGGGGGCGGGTTGCGGGGAAGTGAGAGAGCGGGTGCCGCAGACGGACTTGAGGTCGGGGCTACGTTGCGGTGTCCGAAGCGGG
>SLGN01000094.1 GCA_007123695.1 Verrucomicrobiales bacterium | reverse complement strand
TCCTGCCGCTCGTTCTCCCGGCGCTGGGAATGGCTGGGGTGCCATGGGTCGCGTCCGTCGGAGGCGCCGGAGCGCTTGCCTTGATCCTCGCGGTCCTCTGGGCCTCCGGACGCGGGGCGGCGATCCGCTTCGTCGAGCAGCACGCTCTCGCCTTCGCCGAAGCCAAGGCGATGCGGATCCGCCACCGCGAAGGGATCGACATCCTCCATCGCCAGGCCCTCGACGCGGCCGAAGCGGACTACCAGCGCGTCAAGGCCGCCTTCGACGCGGGGCTCCGCGAAAAGGCTGCCGGAGACGCCCATCCCCGCTACGCTGGCCCCGAGGCGGTCGAACGCCGCGCCGCCGAGCTGAAGGAGCGCATAGGCCGGCATCTCCGCAACCGCATCGACGAGACCAACCTTCATCTCGCCGAGCGCATCGCCCAACTGGAACGCGAGCGCGACGCGGCGATCGCCGAAATCGTCGAAGAGGCGCCGGATTTCGGCGACCCCGCCACCGCCATCGCGCAGCTCGGCGCCGAGTGGGACGGGGAGATCGCGCCCCTCTGCCGCGAGCTTGCCGAGGAAACCCGGTCCTCCGCCGCCCGTTCCGGCTTCGCCTGGCTCGCGGCCGGGCCGGATGTCTGGAGCCCGCCCCGGACGCTCGCTCCCTCGCTCGCCTTCGGCGAGCTCTCCTATTGCGGCGAGCGCAGCGAGCTGCCCCTGCCCGAAGGCCCCGGACTCGCGCTGCCGACAGAGCCCGAATTCCGCCTCCCTCTTCGGCTCCGGGTGCCCGACGCCGCCTCCGTGCTGCTCGAAACGCGGCAGTCGGGCCGCGACGAAGCCGTCTCTCTGCTCAACTTCCTCGCGCTGGGCTGGCTCGCCGCCTCGCCGCCGGGGAGGCTCTCCTTTTCCCTGTGCGACCCCGTCGGGCTCGGCGAGAGCTTCGCGGGATTGATGCACCTCGCCGACTACGAGGAAATCCTCATCAACTCCCGCATCCGGACCCAGACCGACCAGATCGAGAAGCGTCTCGGCGAACTCTGCGAGCACATGGAGAAGGTCATCCAGATGTATCTGCGCAGCGACTACGCCACCATCGCCGAATACAACGAGGCGGCCGGGACCATCGCCGAGCGCTACCATTTCCTCGTCGTCGCAGACTTCCCGCGCGGCTTCAGCGAACTGGCGCTGAAGCGGCTCCTCAGCATCGCGAGTTCGGGCGCGCGGTGCGGCGTCTTTCTGCTGCTGCACTGCGATCTGCGGGCCGAGATGCCCGCGGGCTTCGGCATGGAGGATCTGCGCCAGGCCTGCTTGACTCTCCAGAGCGGGCTGGAGGGCTTCCACCTTTCCAACCCGCCGGTGAAGGGGCTGGATCTTTCCCTCGCGAAAACCCCTCCCGCCGAGCTTTTCGCCCGCTGGGTCCACTGTCTCGGCGCGGCGAACCGCGACGCCAACCGCATCGAGCTTCCCTTCTCCACCATCGCCCCCGGGGCGGAAGAACGATGGACCGTCTCCGCCGGCGAAGAGCTGCGCGTGCCCATCGGACGGAGCGGTGCGACGAAGCATCAATACCTCGCCCTCGGCAAAGGCACCTGCCAGCACGCCCTCATCGCGGGCAAGACCGGATCGGGCAAATCGACCCTCTTCCACATCATCGTCAGCAATCTCGCTCTCTGGTGCTCGCCCGACGAGGTCGAATTCTACCTCATCGACTTCAAGAAGGGGGTCGAGTTCAAATGCTACGGCGACCTCGCCCTGCCCCATGCCCGGGTCGTCGCGGTCGAGAGCGACCGCGAGTTCGGGCTCAGCGTGCTGGAGCGGCTCGACGAGGAGCTGCGGCGGCGCGGCGAGCTCTACCGCGCCGCCGGGGCCCAGGATCTCGCAGGCTACCGTGCCAAGCCGGGGGCCGAGCCGATGCCGCGCACCCTCCTGCTCATCGACGAGTTTCAGGAATTCTTCACCGAGGACGACGCCATCTCCCAGCAGGCCGCCGTGCTCCTCGACCGGATCGTGCGGCAGGGCCGCGCTTTCGGCATTCACGCCATCCTCGGTTCGCAGACTCTGGGCGGCGCCTTCACCCTCGCCCGCGCCACCCTCGGGCAGATGACCGTCCGCATCGCCCTCGCCTGCAACGAAGCCGACGCCTACCTCATCATGGACGACTCGAATCCGGCGCCGAGGCTGCTGACGCGGCCGGGCGAAGGGATCTACAACGACCGCGCCGGTGCGGCCGAGGCCAACTCGCCCTTCCAAGTCGTCTGGATGGACGAGGGCGAGCGCAACGAGCTGCTCGCGGACCTCGCCCGGCTCGATCGCGGGAGCGGCGCGGCGGACCGCCCCCGGGTCGTCTTCGAGGGCAACGCGCCGGCCCGACCCGAGAGCGATCCGGAACTCGCGGCACTTCTCGCCTGCGCCGCACCTGACCGGCCGCCCCGGATCTTCCTCGGCGCGCCGAACTCGATCAAAGGCCCCACCGAGGTGGTCTTCGCACGCCAGAGCGGCAGCCACCTCCTCTTCGTCGGACAGCGCGAGGACGCGGTCGACGCCGTCGTGGTCGTCGCCCTGCGCATGCTGCGGGCCCAGTTCGGCGACGCGGCCCGGCTCGTCCTCGTCGACGGGCGTTTCGCCGGCCCCGGCGACTCCCCTTTCCGCCGAGCTGTGGAGGCGGTCGGCGGAGTGGAATGCCCCGACGCCCATGCCGCCG
>SLGN01000232.1 GCA_007123695.1 Verrucomicrobiales bacterium | reverse complement strand
CGCCGCCGATCCCGCCTCGGCCCGTCGGGCCGAGGCAAGGATCTCGCCGTAGTGGAGGTTGCGCGGGCCGCCGCCCCACCATTCCTTGAACCACTGGGCGGCCCAGTCCTGGCTTTCGCCGACGTGGCACTGCGTGCAGGCGTCGGGCGAGCCGAGGCGCTTGGACAGGTCGGGCCGGGGCACCCGCAGGCTGTGGTCGCGGCGGGCATCGACGCCCATGTAGGTCTCGGTGGGCATGTGGCACTCGACGCAGCTCGCCCCGGTGCTGCCGACGGGGTGGAAGTGGTGCGCCGGGGTGTCGTAGGGGTCGGCTTGGTGGCAGCGCACGCAGAGGGCGTTGCCGGGGGCGACGAGCTTCATGCTGTGGGGATTGTGGCAGTCGGTGCAGCGCACCCCGGCGTGGTGCATCTTGCTCTGGACGAAGGAGCCGTAGACGTAGACTTCCTCCTTGATCTGCCCGTCGTGGTGGTAGAGCCGGTCGGTCAGGACGGAGGGGGCGTGGGTGTCGTGGAAGGGCTGGCCCGCGACGAGGTGCGGCTCGAGCAGGGTGCGGTGGGAATGGCAGGGCGCGCAGGTGTCGAGCTGCACGCCCGAGGCGAGCGGCCGGGTGCGCTTCGGCTGGCCGGTCTCGGGATCGATGGCCCAGGGGAACTCGTGCGGATCCTCCCCGGGCTCCTTCAGGGTCACGACAAGCCCCTTCGAGGCGAGGTAGTCCTGCACCTCCGCGAATTCCCCCGGCGCCACCGCCTCGCCAGGGGCGGATCCCGCCCGTGCCTGCGCCTCGGCCCATTTCACGTGCTCCGATCCGGGACCGTGGCAGGCCTCGCAGCTGACGTTCATCTCGGACCAGGTCGTGTTGTAGCTGAGGGTCTCCGGATCGAAACCCTTGTCGAGGTTGGTCGAGTGGCAGTCGGCGCACATGTAGTTCCAGTTGAAATGGCGCCGGGTCCAGTGCAGCGGATCGTCGGCCGGCACCGGCTCGTCGGGGTAGAGGTGGTACCAGCGCTGGCCGCCGTCTGCGGCCGGACGCGTGTCCCAGCAGACCTGGAGGGCCTGGTAGCGGCCTCCGGAGAAGGGGATGAGATACTGCTGCAGCGGGTCGTGGCCGAAGGTGTAGGAGATCTCCATGTCACGGGGCACGCCGTCCTCGTCGGGCGCGTTGACCCAGTAGCCTCCGTCCTTGCGGAAGAAGCGGAAGGTCTGGCCGAAATGCTCGAAGACGGCGTCGTCGAAATCGCCGAGGACGAACTCGTCGGTAGCCGGGTTCATCGCCTTGTGGTGGTCGCTTTCGAGCCACTCGCGGAACTCGTCCTCGTGGCAGGACTTGCAACTGGCATGCCCGACGTAGCGCGCCCCGGGGATTTCATGGTAGGGATCGTGGCCGATGGGGCCAGACCCAGCGACAGTTTCGCCGCCCTCTTTGCCGCAGGCGGCGAGAAAAAGGACGGCGGAGCAGAGCGTGGTGCGGAACGGAACCCTCATTCCGGAGAGCCGCCCGCTGCGAAACGGCTTTTGCGCCGGGGGCGGGCCCCCTCGCGGCCGCGATGCCTCGAACCGATTGACATTTCGTCGGAAAAATACGTTTCCAACGCCCGCTGGGCGATGGAGGCGAGGGCGGGAATCGAACCCGCGATGGGGCTTTTGCAGAGCCCAGCCTTACCACTTGGCGACCTCGCCGTCGCTGATTCCACTCGTCAAGGACGGGCGGAACCTGTATTTAAGCCCTCTTCCCCGCCCCTGTCAAACGCGATGGAGGGGGCACATTCGACGTTTCGTTCGCGGGCCAAGTTCCTCCGGAACGCCGGGCCGCCGGACCTCTTCCAGGCTGGCGGCGCGGCGAATCGGCGCTACATTCGCCGCCTCAATGCTTGCGGTCGATCAAGTCAGCGTCCAATACGGAGCCCGGAACCTCTTCCGGGATCTTTCCTTCACGGTGCGCGCGAAGGAGCGCTGGTCCCTCGCCGGTCCGAACGGCGCCGGGAAGTCGACCCTAATGAAGATCATCGCCGGCATCGACCATCCCGACTCCGGGCGCATCATCAAGGCGAAGCAGACCACGGTCGGCTACCTGCCGCAGGAGGGGGTCTCGCACAAAGGGTCCACCGTGTTCGACGAGGTGGCCAAGGCCTTCGACGACGTCCTCCAGCTCGAAACCCAGCTCAAGGAAGTCGAGGCCGAACTGGAGCGGGCCGATCCCGCGAGCGAGGCATACGGCGACCTGCTGGAGGTCTTCGGCGATATTTCCCTGCGCCTCGACCACCACGACGTCGCGAAGATGCGGCCCCGCATCGCCACCGTCCTCGGCGGGCTCGGCTTTTCCAAGACCGACTTCGAACGCCAGGCCGGAGAGTTCAGCGGCGGATGGCAGATGCGCATCGCCATGGCCAAGCTGCTGCTGCGCGAGCCCTCCGTGTTGCTGCTCGACGAGCCGACCAACCACCTCGACATCGAGACGGTGCAGTGGCTGGAGCAATGGCTGCGGGGATACGGCGGCGCCATCCTCCTGATCTCGCACGACCGCTCGATGCTCGACAACCTGACCAACCGCACCCTCGCCTTCGAAAACGGCGGGGTGCAGCAGTATTCGGGCAACTACTCCTTCTACCTGCAGGAGCGCGTCGCCCGGCGCGAGCAGGCCGAGCGCGCCTACAAGAACCAGGCCCGCGAGATCGAGAAGGCCGAGAAGCTCATCAACCGCTTCCGCGCCAAGGCCTCGAAGGCGAAGATGGTGCAGTCGCGCATCAAGCAGCTCGAAAAAGTCGAGCGCATCGAGCTGGAGCAGGACGCCGCCGCGATGGACTTCCGCTTTCCCCAGCCCGAGCGCAGCGGCCAGACCGTGCTCAAGCTCGAGAATGTGTGCAAGCGCTACGGCGACAACACCGTGCTCGACGATCTCGACTTCGCCATCGAACGGGGCGACAAGATCGCCATCGTCGGCGTCAACGGAGCGGGCAAGTCCACCTTTTCCCGCATCATCGCCCGCGTCGAGGAGCCGAGTTCGGGCACCGTGACCGAGGGCCACAAGGTCGGGATCGCCTACTTCTCGCAGACCCATGCCGACGAACTCGACCCTGCCAAGACCGTGCTCGGCACCCTGGAGGGCAGCGTCACCGCCGCCGCCGCCGGCAACCTGCGGACGCTGCTGGGCGCCTTCCTCTTCCGCGGCGACGACGTCTTCAAGTCCGTCGGAGTCCTCTCCGGGGGCGAGCGCGGGCGGCTCGCCCTCGCCCGCATGCTGCTCCAGCCGGCGAACTTCCTCGTGCTCGACGAGCCGACGAACCACCTCGACCTCCAGTCGCAGGAGGTCCTCCAGCGCGCCCTCGCCGACTACACCGGCGCCTACGCCATCGTCTCGCACAACCGCTCCTTCCTCGATCCCATCGTCACGAAGGTGCTGGAGTTCATTCCCGGCGAAAAGCCCCGCCTCTACTACGGCAACGTCAGCGACTACCTCGAGAAGAAGAAGGCCGATCTGGAGGAGGCGGCGGGTCGCTCGGCCCAGACCGGGCGGGCGGCGGGCGGCGGCGGCGGCGGCGGCGGCGGCGGAGAAACCCCGTCGGGTGGCAGCAGCGCCAGCCGCAAGGAACAGCGCCGCCTCGAGGCGAAGGCACGCGAGGAACGCGCCGCCAAATTGCGCCCGCTCAAACGCGACTTCGAAGCCGTCGAGGCCGAGATCGCGGCGCTGGAGGAAGAGCGGGCCACCCTCTCGGCGAAGCTCTCCGATCCGGACTTTTTCAAAAGCGCCGAGGACGCCCCCGCCGCAATGAAGCGCTACGCCGAGATCGAGCCCCTCCTCGAAGCCCGCATGACGAAGTGGGCCGAAGTTTCCGACCGAATCGAGGCCCTCGAAAATGCGTAGCCCCCGACCGAACGCATTCACCACCCACAACCCCAGAGACATCCCGCAATGAATCGAATCACACTCCTGCTCGGGCTGCTGGCGCTGCTCGCCCTCTCCCCTCCCCCGCTCGCCGCCGACGAGGCCCGCGCCGCCCTGTTCCTCGTGCAGCGGTCCTTCGAAGCGACCTACGCCGCCTACGACGGATCGGAAGGCGCCGAAGGCGAACTGCTCCTCGTCGCGGAAGGCCCTCCCGGCACGACGCTGCTGGTCGCCGCCTTCGACGGCGAAGGACCGCTCTCCGGCACCGCGCCGATGCTGGCTCCGCAAGGCGATGGGACCGAACCGCTCCGCTTCCCGCAGGAGAGCGGCGCCTGGAAGCTCGACAAGGACAGTCCGCAGGCTGATCTCTACGTGGCGGTCTTCGCGAAGGACGACCCGCAACTGCCCGCCTTGGCCGAGGGCGTGGAGCGTCTCCAGAAGGCGCTTGCCGACGGCGATAGCGACGCGGCGCTGCTCCACGCGACGGCAATACGGACCCGGCTCGCCGCGATCCTGCGGCAGCGCGGCGACGGGAAATCCGACGCCGAGGACACCGACTCGACCACCGCCGCATCGGCCCCGCGACGCCCCCCGATCTCCATCGCCGGCGTGATGCGGAAAGCAGACGACGAGGCATCGGCTCCGGGAGCCGGGAGCGCCGTTTCCGCCCTGGCGGCCAAATCCCTCGAACGCCTCGACGAGGAGTGGAGGGAGGAAAGCCAGGCGGTACCCGTCGCGTCGGGCGCTCCGGGCATTCTCATGTTCCCGGTCGCGCCGCCAAGCCGGCCCTGACCGGGACCGGCAATCCACTGGCTGGGGATGGAACGGGGCGCTGGGGCAGAGGCCGGAGGCGGCTGGAAGGCGGCCGGAGCCTGCTGGGCGGGCCCCGCCCTGCTCGCCGTGCTCTTCGCGGCCTTCCGCCTCGCCGCGCCGCAGCTTGCCGAGAGGCCGGAACTGGCCGCCCTCGACGCCGCCCTGCAATGGAGAGCCCGCCTCGGCCGGGCCGAGGCGCTCGATTCCTCGATCCGCTTCGTCGAGATGGACTACGGCGACGTCGCCCGCAGCGCGGAGCTGGGCGGGGAATACGCCCTCGTCGCCTCGGTGATCCGCTCGCTCGCGGCGCTCGGGCCGGGCGTCGTCGCCGTCGATGTGGTCTACCACTACGGCAGCGAGACCGAACAGCACTGGATCGCCGAGGCGGTGCGCGAGGTCGAGGAGAGCGGCCGCACCCGCGTCGTGCTCGCCGCCTCCGCTTCGCAGGCGCGCGACGGAGGCTTGGCCGTGCTCCGTTCGTTGCCCGATGCCGGAGGGCAGGATCTCGCCCAGGGGCTCGTCAACGTCGAGGCGGACCGCAGTTGGCGGGAATACCGGCTGGTGCACCATGTCGGCGATGTCGGCGATGTCGGCGGGGAAACCCTGCCCTCCTTGGCGATGGCGGCCTACGCCGCGACCCTGCCGGCGTCCTTGAGACCGCAGGCGACCGCTCCGGGACGGATGGAGTGGCGCGCGCTCGGCGACGACGGCGAGATCGCAGCGCGGGCGGCCGACGATTCGCGGCTCTTTCTCGACCTGCGGCACTCCTACTACGACGACCGTTTCGACGAGCGTGCCGGGGTGCGGGGCCGGGTGTGGACGCTCGCCCAGATCGAAGCGCTCGCGGCCGGGGGCCGGGACGCCTCGCCCTTGCTGGGTGCGGTGGTCTTCCTCGGCTACGGGGCCGGCGAGGACGGCCGGCCCACCGCGCACGGGCCGATGGAGCCCGGCATGGTGCTTCACGCCACGGCGCTGAACGACCTGATCGCCGGCAGCTCGATCCGACCGGCGCCACGCTGGCTCGATCTCGCGGTACCGGGGCTCGCGGCGGCGCTCGCCGGGCTCGCCTTCGCCGCGATCCGGCGCAAGCGCTGGCTCGTCGTCTCGGGAGCTCTGGGACTCTGCATGATCCTCGCCGCCGGAACGGCGGCGGTCTGGCACGGCGGGCTGCTGCTGCCGAGCGCGAACGCGGGCATGCTGTGGGGAGCGGCCTTCCTGCTCGAGGGGGTGCGGCGCTGGGGCGTCGAGCAACGAGTCCGGCTGCAGCGCGAGGCGATGCTGGGCTTCTACTTTTCGCCCTCGGTGCTGCGGCAGGTGACCCGGGATCTCGGCATGATCCGGCCCCGCGGGGCCGAGGTCGCGGTGCTGCTGAGCGATCTGCGTGCCTTCACGACCCTGTGCGAGACCCAGCCGGTCGAGAACGTCTTCGAGCTGCTGAACCGGCTCTTTTCCATCGAGACCGAGGCCGCGCTGCGCGAGGACGGCAGCCTGGCACGCTTTGCCGGCGACCAGTTCCTCGCCTACTGGGGCGCTCCGGAACCCTGCTCCGATCCGGCGGGACGGGCGCTGCGGGCGGCGCTGGAGATCGTGCGGGAACTCTCGGCGCGACAGGCGGCGCCCGGCGACGAACTCGACCCGTGGCTGCGCATCGGGATCGGCCTGCACTGCGGCCGCGGACTGGTGGGCCATGTCGGCTCGCGATCCTACCGCGACTACAACATCGTGGGAGACTCGGTCAACACGACCGCACGGATCGAGGCCCAGACGAAGAACTACGGCGCCGCCATTCTTGCGAGCGGTGAATTCATCGCCGCCCTCGGCGAACCGGCGCCGCCGAGTCTGCGGGTGGACCGGGTGCGGATGAAGGGCAAGGCGCAACCGACCGACCTCCACGCGGTCTTCGCGCCCGGCACGGTCTCCCCGGCGGCGGCGGCGGCGGCGGCGCAGCGCGACTACGAAGCGGCCTTTTCCGGCTATCTCGCGGGAGACTTCGCGGCAGCGGCGGAGGCCTTCGCGGAACTGCGCGAATCCGCATGCCCCACCGTGGCGGCTTCGGCACGCCGACTGCACGAACGCTGCGCGAGCCTCGCGGCGGCGCCGCCCGCAGACTGGGACGGCGCCTACATCCTCGATTCCAAGTGATCGGCGCGTGCGTCAAGAAGGCAACGCACCAATCCGCAAAGTACGTCCGCAGGAAACAGGGCCGCCCGGACGGGAGCCACGTCCCCGGCGAGGCCGTTTCCCTACGCCTCCTCGCCCACGGCGAAGCGCCGGAAGCGGGCCACGGTGACGGTGTCGCCCACCGCCTTGGAGAACTCGTCGAGCAGATTCTGGATCGTCTTGTCGCCGTCCTTGATGAAGGGCTGGTCGAGCAGGCAGTTGATCGAGTAGAACTTCCCGAGCTTGCCCTCGACGATCTTCTCGATGATGTCGGCGGGCTTGCCTTTCATCTGCTCGCGGAAGATGTCCTTCTCGGCCTCGACTTTGTCCTTGGGAAGCTCGTCGCGGCGGACGCAGAGCGGATGAGCGGCGGCGATGTGCATCCCGAGGTCCTTGACCAGCTCGGCGACGCCGTCGGCCTCCGCGGTGGCGGCCTTGTCGAAACCGAGCTCGACGAGCACCCCGACGCGCCCGCCCATGTGGAGGTACGAGCCGAAGGCCCCCTCTCCGGGGAGATCGAACTTGGCGAAGCGCCCGAGCCCGAGGTTTTCCCCGAGCTGGCCGACCTTGGCCTTGACGAACACCTCCAGAGTCTGGGAAGGATCGCCGGCGAAGGGCTGCGCGAGCAGCTCCTCGGCGCTCTCCACCGCCGGGCTGGCGGCGACGTGGTCGAGGATCTCCTCGACAAAGCTGCGGAAGCTGTCGTTCTTTGCAACGAAGTCGGTCTCGCAGTTGACTTCGACGATGACGGCGGCCTTGCCGTCCTCGGCGATTCGGGTGGCGACGACGCCTTCCTTCGCGGCCCGGCCCGCCTTCTTGTCGGCGTCGGCGATGCCCTTCTTGCGCAGGACGGTCTCGGCGGCCTCGAGGTCGCCGCCCGCTTCGGCGAGCGCGGCCTTGCAGTCCATCATTCCCGCATTGGTCTTTTCGCGGAGGGTCTTGATCAGTTCAACGGTGATTTCAGCCATGGTAGAGTCGTGGGGGTGGGGGTGGGAGGGGTGGAAACGGCACCTGCCGGAAAATCGGCGGGCGGCTTTCCGTGTCGGTATCGCAAGGGAAGGCGGGCCGCAGCGGGGCGGCACCGGTTCAGACCGCCGCGAGAACGGGGTCGATGAGCTTCTTGAGCACGACCCGGATCGACCGGATCGCGTCGTCGTTGGCGACGATGGGATAGTCGATGATCTCGGGGTCCGCATTGGAATCGACCATCGCCACGATGGGGATGCCCAGCTTGCGGGCCTCGTTGACGGCGTTGTATTCGCGGGCGGAATCGACCACGACCATGGCGTCGGGGAGACGGTCCATGGTGCGGATGCCGGCGAGGCGCAGGAAGAGCTTGTCGCGCTCGCGATTGAGCGAGGCAAGTTCCTTCTTGCTCATCTTCTTGAAATCGGGCGACTTCTGAAGATTCTCGAGGGCCTCAAGGCGACCGACGCTCTTGCGGACGGTCGGCAAGTTGGTGAGGATGCCGCCGAGCCAGCGGTGGTTCACGAAGTGCTGGCCGGTGGCCTCGGCGGCTTCGCGCACGGCGTCCTGCGCCTGCCGCTTGCAGCCGACGAAAAGGACTCGCTTGCCGCGAGAGACCAGATCCCGGAGAAACTCGCCGGCCACGTCAATCTGCTCGGCGGTACGGGCAAGGTTGATGATGTGGACGTTGTGCCTTTCGCCTAGGATGTAGGGCCGCATGCGCGGGTGCCACTTGCGGGACTGGTGGCCGAAATGGACACCTGCTTCGATCAGTTCGCCGACGAGTTCGCTGGACATATCTGGGAGGGCCCCCTTTTTGGCAGGGTGGCCGGGATTTCGAGGGGCGCCACGGTTCGCGATCCTCTCCCGAGAGCCCGCACGCGGGCTCGTCGCTCCTCGGTTGGTTGGGGGTGGCCGGGAGAGGGCGGGTAACAACGAGCCAATTCCGGGAATTGCAAGGGAAAGCTGGCACGAATCCCGAGAGAGACCCAAGACTTCGGAATTTCCCTTTTTCTTCTGGTTTTTATTGAAATATTGCATATCTTGATATTTTTCTTGGCTTTAGCAAATCCGGATGCGCCTTTTTCAACTGCTTATCTGCCTGTGCCTGCTTCTCCCGGTCCGGGACGCCGGGGCTCAGGAGCCGCGTCTGCACGCCGCGCCGGAGCCCCCGTCTCCCTCGGAGTATTGGGAAGACCTTCGTCCTCCCGAAGCGGCGGAGCCGGAACCCGAGATTCGAGTGGTTCCGTCTCGCAGCCCCGTATGGCAGAGCCGCTACACCCTCGGGCCGGGCGACACGCTCAACTTTTCGATCTACGACCGAGCGGACCTTTCGCGGGAAAACGTCCAGATCGGTCCCGACGGCACCGTCAGCTACCTTCAAGCCGTGGCGGTGCGGGCCCAGGGCCTGACCCTCGACGAACTGCGGCTGAGCATAGAGCAGGAGCTTTCCAAGTACCAGCGCAACGTGAAGGTCATCGTGACTCCCTCGCAGGTCGGGAGCAAGAGCTTCGCCATCATCGGACGCGTCCGCAAGCCGGGAAGCTTTCCCCTCGAGCGGCCCACCACGGTCCTCGAGGGCATCGCGCTGGCCGAGGGCATCGAGGTCGGGACCTTGCGCAACTCTCTCTTCGAGCTGGCCGACTTCGAGCGTTCCTTCGTTGCGAGGAAGGGCCGCAAGCTCGCCGTCGATCTGGCGAAGCTCTATTATCAAGGCGACTTCTCCCAGAACGCCTACCTCGAGCCCGACGACTACATCTTCGTCGCTTCGAATCTCGAAAACGAAATCTACGTGATCGGCGAGGTGCGCGAGCCAGGAAGGCTCAGGATGCCGGTCAAGCTCACCGTTGCCCAGGCCATCGGCGAAGCCGGCGGCTTCACCGAGGCCGCCTTCCAGGCACGGGTGCTCGTGATTCGCGGCAGCATCCACGAGCCCGTCACCCAGATCGTCAACTTGCGCGAGGTCCTCCAAGCCCGGGCCCCCGACATCCGTCTCCAGAACCGGGACATCGTCTTCGTGAGCCGCAGCCCCTTCGACCTCGTCGAGCGCATCCTCGACACCGCCATCGTCACCTTCATGCAGACGGTCTCGGCCGAGGTGGTGAACCAAGCGTACCTGCCCCTCGCCATTCCCGCCGGGCAGTGACGCCGCCGCCCCGACCGCCGCCGACGCTCCATGGAATCCCCCTCCCCCAAGCTGATGATCTCCGCCACCCTCGCCCTGGTCGGCTCGGCTGGGCTGTGCTCGTGCGTGCAACTGCGACCGAACGATCGCGAATTCAAGACCTCCGCTCGGTTCGCCGACGACGGCGCTTTCGCAGCCGCTGCCGACGCGGCGGACGGGGAGGCGTCTGCGGCGAGCGTTGCGCAGTCGCCGGATTTCCAGAAGATCAAGTTGCAGCGCAAGCTCGACCGCTCCCTCACTCAGAGCCCGCTCGGCCCATACCGGATCGGCCCCGGCGACGAACTCGAAATCGAGATCGCCGAACTCATCGAGACGCGAGCCCGCACCAAGGTGATGCCCGACGGAGTCCTCCACTACAACGTCGCT
>SLGN01000685.1 GCA_007123695.1 Verrucomicrobiales bacterium | reverse complement strand
GGCTGCGGCGAGGGCGCTCACGTGCCTCTCGTTGGCGATGGCGATGGCCTCTTCGCGGTGACGCCCCGCCGAGATGAAGTCGCGCTGGAGGGCGGCACGGCGCTGGCCCAGAAGGGCCTCGCGTCCGGCGATGACGGCGTTTCTCACCGAGATCTGGCCCCGATCGACGCGTGTGGCCCGTGCGGCCGCGATTTCCTCGAGCCTTGCGATTCCGTCGGCGTTGGCGGCAGCGGCCTTTTCGACGGCGGCGGCGTGGCGGCGGCGGATTTCCTCGCGACGTTCCTCTGCCTCTTGCCGCCGGCTCGATTCGCGCAGTTGGAAGGCCCGGCGCAGGCCCTTTTCGCGCTCGGCGAAACGGCGCACCCCGTCGTGGAAGCGGGCGATGCGCGCGAGGGATTCGAAGGCGGAGGGCGGATCAGAGTTCACAGTCTTGGCGGAGTCGGTGAAGCACTTTGTCGAGATCCTCGATGGAGGCCGCGGCGTTGTCGACGGCGTCGAAGAGGGGCTGCATGTAGACCCGGTCGAACTCGCGCCCCTTCTCGTCGCGCCACGATTCCTGGGTGTCCTGCCACACCCGAAGGAGCTCTCGGGAGAGCCCGACGAGGCGGCCTTTGCTGTGGTTCAGGCTCATGGTGCGGGAAAAGGGGCGGCGATCAGGGGGTGGGAGTCAAGGATTCCCGTCGCCGGCGTAGGCGTCGAGCTGGCGGATCGCCTCGGCGAGGAAGGAGACGGCACGTGCCATGTCGGTGTCGATGAAATGGCGCAGTTTCTCGACTTTTCGGGCCTCCGGTTCCACGGTCGAGTCGAAGTTGCGCGACCATGCGGCGATCTTCCGCTCGGTTTCCTCGAGATCGCGCAGCTCGCGGCGCTGCCGGTTCACCAGCATCTGGGCCCCAGTCTTCTTCTGGGCAAGGTCCGAGAGCCGGGCCGAGAAAAGCTCCTGCTCCAGCCGCTCCAGCTTGCGCTCGTGGCGCTTGCGCAACTGCTGGAGCTTGATGCGTTGCTCGCTCTGGAGCCAACCCCGGGTGCGCTTGACCTCCTCGCCCGTCTCGTCGATGACGAGGGCGGCGCGTTCGAGAAAGAGCACGAGGCTCGCGCGAAACCGCGCGATGGCCTCCAAGCTGGTGACATTGGCCCCGGACACTGCGTTTCAGCGTTGGTTGAGATAGTCCTCGATGCGCTGCGCTTTCCGCAGCAGGAAGGGGGCCTGATGGCCGGAGCTTTCCATGAAGCGGCGCAGGATCTTCATCGTCTCGACGAATTCCTGGGCGAACTTCGCCTGCTCCTGGTCCTGCCAAGTGTCGCCAAGCGCAGCGAATCGCGCTTGCAGCGAAGAGAGGGAGTTCTGCAACTCGCCGTTGAAGCGCCTCAATTCCTCGGCAAAGCGCCGCAGTTCGTTCGGATCGACGATGGCTTTGGACATGCCTTGCAGCCTAGCAGGACGGACCGCCCGACTCAAGACGATTCTTGCCACTCCCTTGCCGATCGGCTGGGGCGCCGTCAGTTTCTCCTTACGTCGAAATCGACGATCTTGAAGGTGCCTCCGATGTCCTGGAAGTAGACGCGTGCCCAGCCCCCGTTGAAGCGCAGGATCATCTTGTCGTCGTAGTAGGGTACGTTGCCTTGGTGGGGGCGGTTCCAGTCCAGTTTGCTGACGGCCTCGGGCGTCGCGTAGCGCAGGGCCATGTTGCGGTCGAGACGGATGTAGGCGGTGAGGAAGCGCAGTGCCACGTCGTGGCGGGTCAGCGGGCCTTCTTCGGCAGGCGAGTTCGAGCTGCGCCCGCGCGATGCCCCGGAGGCGGTGGAGAAAAGGCTGCCCCCAGTTTCATCGACGCAGCCCGAGAGGAGGGTCGCGGCGAGGAGCGCTGCGGTAGGAATGCAAAGAATGGGACGCATGGAGGGTGCGCGCCGAATCGAGTACCGCGGGGGGGGGATTCGAAGGGCGCGGCCGGGGTGGGCAACTTCAGGCAGCGGCCATGATTTCCTCAATTACTTTGAGCAGAAGTTCGAGGTTGACCGGCTTGGGAAGCACCATCTGGGATCCGGCCTGGGCCACCGCGCCTTCGGAAAGCTCGGTTGAGTCTACCAGCGCGGTCAGCATCACCACCGGAATGCCGACAAGAAGGGGATCGGCCTGGAGTTGCGCCTGCACGTCCCCTCCATCAAGGCCCGGCATCACTACGTCGAGCAGGATGGCGTCGGGCCGGAAGGCTCGGGCGGTGGCATGGGCCTTGGTCGAGTCGTTTTCGATGCATACCTCGTAGTCGCCGGCTCGCTCCAGATTCATCTTGAGCAGTTCGGTGAATCCAGCTTCGTCATCGATCAGGAGAATTTTCTTGGGCATGGTTTGGAGGGGTGGGATGCCGTGGGCTGCTCAAAATCGAGGGAGCCGCGCGTTTTCCCTACGATGCCAAATCGTCGCCCCCGGTGTCAATGCGATTCGTCCGGAAAGCTTCGTTTTCGTCCGGAGCGGAGATTCGGACCTTTCCCGTTTCCAACTTCGTCGGAAGAATGAGCCGAGCGACGGCTCCGGGGCCGTCCGACCGGTTCTCTAGGAAAATTTCGCCACCATGCAGTTCGACAATGCGGCGGGCCACCGAAAGCCCCAGCCCCGTGCCTTTGCCGGTCGCCTTGGTCGTGAAGAAGGGGTCGAAGACCCTGCCGCTGTCGGCGCCCGAGATGCCCTCG
>SLGN01000429.1 GCA_007123695.1 Verrucomicrobiales bacterium | reverse complement strand
GTCCATCGCCGCCTCCTCCAGCAGCGCGATGCAGAGGCCGGTCTTGCCCGAACCGGTCATCCCGAGGACGACGCCGTGGGTGACGAGATCCTTGGAGTCGTAGAGGACGAGGTCGTCGCCGAGCTTCCCCTCGCCGAGGTCGTAGGTGCGGCCGAGGTAGAATTTGCCGAGTTGTTCGTAGTCTTCGGTTTCGATCTTCATGCAACGAGGACGGGAGGCCACGCGGGCAACGCGGGGCGGAAGGCACCGGAGGGAGGAGGAGGCGTTCCGCGACCCGGCAGGCCAGTGTAAAGCGAGCCGGGCCGCGAATTCCACCGAAAGTTTGGCCGCACGCGACGCTTTCTCAGCGGAAGAGCGGATAGTTGACCGACTGCGCGCTCACGGTCTGGTATCCGGTCATGCCCTGCCAAGCGCGGAGTTTGAAGCTACGGACGCCCTGCGGGGTGGTGAAGGTGACGTTGCCGCTGCGCGAACCAGGGGGCAAGGTGATGGTCTGGAGGGTGCGGCCGCCCGAACGCACCTCGATGTGGGAGACGCTGCCGCGCATCACGGAGTAGCGAATCGTCTGCCGCGTGCCGGCCGCGAGGAAGCGGTCGGCTCCGCGCGGACGCACCACGTGGACGTTCGGACGCATGTGGACCCGACGCTGCGTGCGCCACTGGGCCCCGAGGGCGCGCTGCGGACCGAAGGCGACCTGCGCCGAGACCGTCTCGACGTAGACGCCGGGAACGATCAGGAGGGAGAAGACGAGAAGGAGTTTTGTCAGGGTCGTGGGTTGCATGTCGGTTTTCGGGGTTCGGGTTTTCCGATTCAGAATCGCGCCATGGCGGCGCGACGCCTTCGATGTTAGGGAACGGGCGGCTTCGAGCCAAGCCTTCTTTGCCATGAAACGACTCTTCCGGATCTTCCTTCTCCCTTTCCTTGTTACGTCGCCCCTTTGCGCGGCGGGCGAGGAGAGACCGCCCAACGTTGTCATCGTCTTCACCGACGACCAGGGCTACGGAGACATCGGGATCAACGGGGCCGAAGGCTTCGCGACGCCGAACATCGACCGCATGGCCGCCGACGGTCGCCATTTCACGCAGTGGTACGCCGCCCAGGCCGTCTGCTCCGCCTCGCGGGCCGGGCTGCTCACCGGCTGCTATCCGAACCGCATCGGCCTTCACGGCGCCCTCGGCCCCGGCAGCCGCCACGGCATCCACGAAGATGAGACCACCCTCGCGGAGGTATTCCGCTCGCGCGGCTACGCCACCGCCATCTTCGGGAAATGGCATCTCGGCGACCACCGGAAATTCCTGCCCCTGCAGCATGGATTCGACGAGTTCTTCGGCATCCCGTACTCCAACGACATGTGGCCCGAGCACCCCACCAACAAAAACTTCCCCCCGCTGCCTCTGATGGAGGGGAACGAGAGGATCCGCTTCGCCGACGAGCGCGACCAGCGCATGATCACCACCTGGCTTACGGCCCGGGCCGTCGACTTCATCAACCGAAACCGGGACCGCCCCTTCTTCCTCTACGTGCCCCATCCCCAGCCCCACGTGCCCCTCCACGTCAGCGAGCGCTTCGCCGGCACGACCGAGCGCGGGCTCTACGGCGACGTCATCGCCGAGATCGACTGGTCCGTCGGCGAGATTGTGAACGCCATCGACACCAACGGTCTCGGCGAGGACACTCTCGTGATCTTCACCAGCGACAATGGTCCGTGGATCTCCTACGGCACCCACGCGGGATCGCCCGGCCCCTTCCGCGAGGGCAAGGGCACCGCCTGGGAGGGCGGCGTGCGCGAACCCTGCGTGATGCGCTGGACCGGCAAGATCCCCGCCGGCACCGTATGCGACGAGCCAGCCATGAACATCGACCTGCTCCCCACCCTCGCCGGAATCGCCGGGACCGGCCTGCCCCCGCTCGACATCGACGGGAAGGACATCCTGCCCCTGATCCTCGGCATCGACGGCGCAAAGAGCCCGCACGAGAGCTATTGGTACTACTACAAGCAGAACGAACTCCAAGCCGTCTCCAGCGGTTCGTGGAAACTGGTGCTGCCGCACACCTACCGCTCTCTCGACGGCGGTCCGGGAGGAGACGGCGGGCTGCCCGTCCCCTACAAGACCCGCGAGGCCGAACTCGCCCTCTACGATCTCGCCGCCGATCCCGGCGAAACCTACGACCTTGCCTCCCAGCATCCGGCCATCGTCGAGTCCCTCCTCGAACAGGTCGAGGCGGCGCGGAAAGAACTCGGCGACGCCTTGACGAAGCGCAGCGGAACCGGCTCGCGCGAACCCGGCCGACTCTCCGAGGAGGAGGCGAGGGAACTGGACGCGTGGCATTGGCCGGAAGGCCGTCCCCAGAAGAAGTGAGCGCCGGGAGCCCGGGAACGGGTTCCGGATCCGATGCCGGGTGACCATCGCAGCCGCCCGGGGGAGCCTCGCGTCAATTCCCCGCGCCGGCCTTTTGCGTAATTGATTTCGCCGGGATGGCGGGCTATCCTTGCGACCTCCCAGAAATGGCCAGCGTCGTCCACGGCTCCATTCCCCGCATCGCAAACCCCATCGGCTGACCCGCCGGGCGGTTGCGAATCGGTATTTTCTTCCAGCTTCCGGAACGAGCCGAATCGGGATCGCCCCACCCACCCGGGCTCCTTTCCCCCTCCCGAAACCATATCCATGAGCAAGCATCCCGAAGTGAAACT
>SLGN01000037.1 GCA_007123695.1 Verrucomicrobiales bacterium | reverse complement strand
TGACGCGGAAGTCGGCCAGTTCGGAGATGTGGACCATGCCGTCCTTGCCGGGCAGGACTTCGATGAAGGCACCGAAGTTGGTCGTGCTGACGACCTTGCCGTAGTAGACGACTCCGATCTCGATCTCGGCGGTGGTCCTCTTGACGAGCTGGATGGCGCGCTCGAGAGCCTCGCCATGGGCCGCGTAGATGTTGACGGTGCCGTCGTCGTTGATGTTGATGTCGGCTCCGGTCTCGGCCTGGATGCCCTTGATGTTCTTTCCGCCGGGCCCGATGAGCTCGCCGATCTTCTGGGGATCGATCTTGATCGTCTCGATGCGCGGTGCGAGCTCGCTAAGAGCGGCGGGGCCGGAAATGACGGCGTTCATGACGTCGAGGACATGAAAACGGCCCTTGGTCGCCTTGTCGACGCCCTCGAGCAGGATGTCCAAGGGAATGCCGGGCAGCTTGAGATCGAGCTGGAAGCCGGTGACGCCCTCGGTGGTGCCGCAGAGCTTGAAGTCCATATCGCCCATGAAATCCTCGTTTCCGATGATGTCGAGCATGGTGACGTAGCGCTTCAGAGTGGAACCTTCGAACTCGGTGACGAGGCCGCAGGAAATGCCCGCCGCAGGCCGCTTGAGGGGCACCCCGGCGTCGAGTAGGGCCATCGACCCCGAGCAGACCGAAGCCATCGAGGTGGATCCGTTGGACTCCATCACCTCGCTGGTAATCCGCACGGCGTAGGGGAATTCGGACTCGTCGGGAATCAGCGGCTCGATCGACTTCTCGGCGAGGGCCCCGTGACCGATCTCGCGACGGTTGAGACCACCCATGCGGCCCGTTTCGCCCACGCTGAAGGGAGGGAAATGGTAGTGGAGCAGGAAACGCTTCGAATCCTCGCCGCCGGCGTAGTTGTCGAAATATTGGCGCTCGTCCGCCGGAGCCAGGGTCGCGATCGCAAGAGCCTGGGTTTCGCCGCGGGCGAAGAGGGCCGATCCGTGCGTGCGGGGAAGGATTCCGGTCTCGCCCGAGAGCGGGCGGATCGTGTCGATGTCCCGACCGTCGCACCGGACTCCCTTGTCGAGAATGCTGATGCGGAAGGCCTTCTTCTGCAGGTATTCGAAAGCCTGGGAGATGGCGAAGTCCCCGGCCTCCGGATACTTCTCCTTGATCTTTTCCTCGACTTCCTTGCGGAGAGCGCCAACGGCGGCACCCCGCTCGACCTTGGACGGCTTGTAGAGGGCCTCTTCGATGCGGTCGCCGGCGACGGCATAGGCCACCTCGAGGAGTTCGTCCTGCACCTCGAGGAGGGGTGCGTTACGCTTGGACTTGCCGACACGGCGCGCCAATTCCTCCTGCGCGTCGAGGATGGGCTGGATCGCCTCGTGGGCGAAGGCGAGGGCCTCCTTGAAGCGGGCGTCCGGCACTTCCTTGCCGCCGCCTTCGATCATGATGACGCCATCGCGAAGACCGACGTAGACGAGGTCGAGGTCGCTCTCGGCGCGCTCGTCATGGGTGGGGTTGACGACGAATTCACCCCCGACCTGCCCGATGCGGACGCCCGCCACGGGGCCGGCGAAGGGAATGTCGGAGAGGCAAAGGGCCGCCGAAGCTCCGTTGATGCTGAGAATGTCCGAATCGTTGACTCCGTCGGCGCTGAGGAGCAGCGAGATGACCTGGGTGTCGTAGAGGTAGCCTTTGGGAAAGAGCGGCCGCAGGGGGCGGTCCGTCATCCGGCAGGTGAGGATCTCCTTTTCGGTAGGACGTCCTTCGCGCTTGAAGTAGCCTCCGGGGAAGCGGCCTGCGGCGGCGGCCTTCTCCTTGTATTCGACGGAAAGGGGGAAAAAGTCCTGTCCTTCCTTGATCCTGGTGGAGGAAACGGCGGTCACGAGGACCACGGTGTCTCCGACTTGCACCGTCACGGCACCGTCGGCCAACTTGGCCATCTTGCCCGTTTCGATGATCATTTCTTGCGCGCCGACGCGGCACGCGATTTTTTCTATGCTCATGGTTTTGTCTATTTTGTGGAAAAATTCTAGCCCGCCCTGCTCCAAATTGGGTCCGCAGGTCAGATTCCGCAGAGGGACCGATAGAGCTGAGCCCCTAGTGCCTGCACTGCCCTGCACCCCTACGGACGGAGCTGAGCCCGACCGGAGGAGGCTGCCCGGAACAAAAAGGCGCCGGAATCCACCGGCGCCCCTACCAGCCCACTATCGGCGGAGACCGAGAGTAGCGAGAACCTTCTGGTAGCGATCAGGATCGGTTCGGGAGAGATAGTCAAGAAGCTTGCGGCGGCGCGCAACCATGCGGAGGAGGCCACGGCGGGACGAGACGTCCTTCTTGTTTGCGGAGAGATGCTCCGAGAGATGGTTGATACGGCCCGTGAGGCGCGCGATTTGAACATCGGCGCTGCCTGTGTCCTTCTCGTGAAGCTGGAGAAGGGCCGTAGAGTTGCTGGATTCGCTCATTCGCTGGAGGGTTGCGGCGTCACCTTGACGCACGACGGTGGTGGTGTTGAACAGGGCGACGAAGGAACCATATCTTCTCCGAGATGCAACGAAAAAGATGCGGAAGCGAAGCTTTTCGGCGGTCCTCTAACCTGAATAATTCACGAAACTGGGCAAAAAAAGGTGGGGATGTTTTTGTCACATTGATTATCAATGTGGTGTGAAAAAACAAAACCCATCCCCACCCGAAGCGGAGTTTTCCACGCAACCGC
>SLGN01000671.1 GCA_007123695.1 Verrucomicrobiales bacterium | reverse complement strand
GTGTCGAAGAGGGCGATGCGCTTGCGCTTGCCGAACCCGGTGAAGAACGCGTTCGACTTCGCCGAGCGCCTCGAGCCGTCCATCACGCTGACTTCGGCGAGGGGGAATTCGCAGCGTTCCGCGAGCGATTCGATGGAGCTGCGCAGCGAGCCCTCGGGCAGCGGCTCGAAGCGGTTGAAGAGCGGCAGGATCCAGGTCGGCGCTACGTAGGCGAGCAGCAGCGAGGCGACGGTGACGAGGATCCAGCACCACAGCCAGGCGAAGGGCACGCTGCCGAAGATCCAGAGCAGACCCGCGAGCAGCGGCGCGCCGAGGGCGAAGGCGAGAGCCGCTCCCTTGACGAGATCCGCCGCCCAAGTGCCGAAGCTCGTGCGGTTGAATCCGAAGCGCTCCTCCAGCACGAAAGTGGCGTAGGTGTCGAAAGGCAGGCGCAGGATGCCGAGAGCCGCGACGATGGCACCGATGTAGACGATCCCGGCGAGGATCGGCCCGGCTTCGCCGACGAAGTCCCGGACCCGCCCGTCGAGCCATCCGAATCCGCCGAGGCACCAGAAGGCGAACAGCACCACCAGCGAAAAGATCCCCTCCCCGATTCCCAGCACCGCCCTCGCCCGGGTGTATTCCTGCGAGCGCTCGTAGGCCTCGGCGTCGACCGCGTCGCGGAAGGTTTCCGGGATCCCGGCCCCCAGCGACTTGAGGTTCAGGAGCGTGGCGAAGAGATCGACCTTCCACAGCACGACGAGGGCGAGGACGACGGCGACGAACCAGGCGTTGATCTGCATCCCCACCGTGTTACGCCAGCGCGGCGGGCCGGGCAACCCGAAAGCCCGCCGTCGCGAATCATTCGGGTGTCGGCAGGGCGATTGCCGTGTAGGTTCCACCCCCATCGGCCATGACTCTCGCCAACAAAATCACCGTCACCCGGCTCTTCCTCATCCCGGTCTTCGTCGTCTTCGCCGCCTACTACAGCCAGAGCATCGACGCCGGCGCCGAGAACAGGCTCTACCGCATCCTTGCGCTGGCCACCTTCGCCATCGCCTCGATCAGCGACGCCATCGACGGCTACATCGCGCGGCACTTCAACCAAAGCACTGCGCTGGGCCGGGTCCTCGACCCCATCGCCGACAAGCTGCTCCTCCTCGCCGGAGTCGTCACCCTCAGCGTCACGAACTGGCATGCCGGGCTGCCGATCTGGTTCGCCGTGCTCGTGATCAGCCGCGACGTCGTCATCGCCCTCGGCATGCTCACGATCTACCTCAACCACGGCAAGGCCAAGGTAAAGGCCCGCGTCTCCGGAAAGATCTGCACCTTTCTCACCTTGAGTTGCGTCTGCTGGGTTCTGGTGGACTTTTGGAGCGTCGGATCCCGTCCCTGGCCGCTCGAGGTCCTGATCTACCTCGCCGCGGCCTTCACCGTCTACACCGGCTACCGCTATCTCGACGACGGCATCCGGCAGCTCCGCGAAGCGGGCCACACCACCCCCGACTCCCATGCCCCGTAATCCCCTGCCCCGCGTCGCCATCGTCGGCCGCCCCAACGTCGGCAAGTCGGCCATCTTCAACCGGCTCGCGAGGCGGCGCATCTCCATCGTCCACGACCAGCCCGGCGTCACCCGCGACCGCATCGCCACCGAGGTCGCCCGCGCCAGCATCCCCTACGAACTTTGCGACACCGGCGGCATCGGCGCGGCCCTCGACGACGGCTTCGCCGAACAGGTCCGGGCCGAGGCCGACGTCGCCATCGGCGCGGCCGACCTCATTCTCTTCGCCGTGGACGCCCGCGAAGGCCTCCACCCGGTCGATGCCGACATCGCCCGCCACCTCCGGTCCAGCGGCCACCCCGTCCTGCTCCTCGCCAACAAGGTCGATACGGCCAAGACCGACCCGCTCGTCGGCGAGTTCTCCGCCCTCGGCTTTGAAAAGCAGCTCGCCGTGTCCGCCGCGCACGGACGCCACTTTCCCGAACTCGAGGAGGAGATTGCCGCCGCGCTCGGAGAACTCGGCTTCTCCGCGCAACGCGACGACGAGGAAGAGGAAGCCCCGCCCGTCAAGATCGCCATCCTCGGCCGCCCCAACGTGGGCAAATCCTCCCTCGTCAACGCCTTGCTCAAGGACCACCGCTCCATCGTCTCGGACGTCGCCGGCACCACCCGGGACGCCCTCGACGTGCCCTACGAACGCGACGGAAAGCCCTACCTCCTCATCGACACCGCCGGGATCCGCAAGCGGACGCGGCGGGACAGCTCGGTCGAGGTCTTCTCGGTGATGCGCTCGGAAAAATCCATCCGCCGCGCCGATCTCTGCCTGCTCGTCATCGACGCGTCCTCCGGCGTCACCACCCAGGACCGCCGCATCGCCAAGGCCATCCTCGAGGAGAACAAGCCCTGCGTGGTCGTCCTCAACAAATTCGACCTCTACCATCCCGACGCCGGCTACCGCGACCGCATCGAGCAGTTCCGCGAAGAGCTCGGCGACGACCTTTTCTTCCTCCCCTACGCGCCCAAGGTGGCGGTGTCCGCGAAGAAGCGCGACCACCTCGGCAAGATCTTCGCCGCCATCGACAAGGTCGCCGAATCCGCCGCCGCCCCCGTGCCGACCGCCGCCCTCAACCGGCTGCTCCAGACGGCGATCGAGCGCAACCCGCCGCCGGTCCGCCAGAGCAAGCGGCTCAAGCTGCTCTACGCGACGCAGCGCCGCATCGAC
>SLGN01000240.1 GCA_007123695.1 Verrucomicrobiales bacterium | reverse complement strand
TGGCGCGAAATTCTGCGGACTCCTCCGCTGACTGGACCTCGCAGACGACACCACAATGAGAAAAAGCGATGTAGGATGCTGGATCACGGAGGAGCAGATCGAACAGTTGGGCGGAATGGCATCATGAGCGACGAGGAGAAATTCGAGATCCAGATCGGCGAGACGCGCGAGATCGTCCGCCGCATGGACCGCCAGATCGATCTCGTGGAGCGGCTGCTGGTGGAGTCCGGGACATCGGTCCGGGTTGTCCACGGCGACTTCACCAACAGCATCGGCATGGAGCTGGTGTGGTGCCCGCCGGGCACGTTCTGGATGGGGAGCCCGGAGGATGAGGCGGGGCACTACGAAGATGAAACCCTGCATCAGGTAACGCTGACGCGGGGTTTCTGGATCGGGCGACACCCGGTGACGCAGAGCCAGTGGGAGGAGGTGATGGGCGGCAATCCGAGCTACTTTGAGGAGTCCGGTTCGGACGCCCCCGTGGAGAGGGTGAGCTGGGACGACGCCCAGGTATTTTGCCGGGCTCTGAGCCAACGCGACGGGCGCGAGTATCGTCTTCCGACCGAGGCGGAGTGGGAATACGCCTGCCGGGCGGGCTCGACCGGCGCGTGGTGCTTCGGGGACGACGAGGAGAAGCTGGGCGACTACGCTTGGAACGACGAGAATATCGAGGAGCAAACTCATCCCGTAGGGCAGAAGAAACCGAACGCCTGGGGCATTCACGACATGCACGGCAATGTGTGGGAGTGGTGCCAGGATTGGGACGGTGCCTACCCCGAGGGTCCGACGACTGATCCTGTTGGACCGGAGGTCGGCTCCCGCCGCGTGTCCCGCGGCGGTTGGTTCATCGACGCCGTGTACTGCCGTTCGGCGACTCGGAACGGGTTCTACCCGGGCCTGCGCATCAACTTCATGGGCTTCCGGGTGGCCGTGAGTTCCACTCCCTGACGAGGCGCGGAGCGCCTTTCGAATCGACCAAAACGGCTACAGCAACGTTCTTGAGTCTCAGGTCGTAACCTTCCCCGGCTAAAACAAAAGGGATTGTCGGAAACAAAAACGAGGAGTCTCCGACCTTGAGCCTCTTTCCGAGCTAGCCGGTTTGGGATTCCATCCATGACTTGAATTCGGGGCTTTCGCGAATGCGGTCGAAGTCCGGATCGCTTTGAACCTGTTGCAGAATTTCTGAACCCGTCGTGGATGAGGCGAGGTCAAGCCACCGAACGGCATCCGCTGCCCGCGCCTGCAAGCTGGCGACGCAGGCGAGATTAAATGCGGCGGAACCGCTATGAATGGCTTCCGCTTTGAGGAGCTTTTTGCTCGCCTCGTCGAAGAGGCGGTCGGCCTCCGCGCCCTGCTTGGTGCGTGCCTGCTCTTGGAGCGCGGTGCCCCAGTTGATGAGCGCTTCGTAAAAGTCAGGCTTGATCCCGAGGGCGGCTTCGTATTTGCCGAAGGCCGCTTCGAAGAGGCGGTCGGCCTCCGCGCCCTGCTTGGTGCGTGCTTGGTCGTAGAGCGCGTTGCCCCAGTTGTTGAGCGCGACGCCTCGATGAGACGGGATCTCGGAAAGTACCCCAAGGGTACGGCTTGCGAGTTCCCGCTCGGCATCCGTCTTCGGGGAAAGGAGATTCGCGATTGAAATGAGCAAGGATTCCGCAAGATCCGGCGCTTGCGCCGCCATTCGAAACACGGAGTGAAGCGCGTCGAACGGCTTCTTTTGCTCATTCATCCGTGCTGCCTCGGCCGCAAGCTGGGACGGGTGGTCGGCGACGTGACGGGTCATCAGCGAGGCCAGCTCCAGATATTCGCGTGCGAGATACTCTTCCTGATAGTCGCGGACGAAGACGCTTTCGAACAGGGCCATCTGCGGATGGTAGGAGAGCCGCGACGGACGGATTCCGATCCGTTTCTCCAACTCCTCCAGCCGGCACCGCTTGAAGGCGATCTCGCCGCTGGGGACCGGGCTGGCGACCAGCATCGTGGGCTTCGGCCCCAGGGTCGGAAGCTCGGAATCTCCGGGCCGGTCGGCGGCGTCGCTCGGCTCGTCTTCCGGGGATCGAGGTGTCGGGGCAATGCCCGCCAACTCGAGGAAGGCGCGGGTCCCCTCGATGTTCTGGTCGTTCAGGGACGACAGCACGACGAGCCGATCGGCCAGCGGCCCCACGCACAGGCCGCCGATCTCGGTGATGCCGGTGCGGCTGTCGACGAGAATGTAGTCGTAGGGAGTCGGTTGCGGCGGGTCGCTTTCCACGCTGCCGATGGCGCGGCTGGGGACGCGGTGGCCTTTCAGGTAGAAATGCATCGCGCTGCTCGCGACGATCAATTGATCCTGCGGCAACTCCTGGAGTCTGAGATTGGCGAGGCGTCCGCACCAGTCGCGATCCATGTCGGCCGCGAGCACGTCGAGGCGGCCAAGGCTGCCGATGCGGGGTGCGAGGGGTTCGAGCCGACCCGGGTCTACGCTGCGGCGGTAGTGATCCAGCGGTGGCAGGTTCTGGGAGATTTGCTCGGCCGACCGGCCCTCCCGCGCTCCATCGACGATTTCCTGTAGAAGCGTGAGCACATCGAGGGTCGGTTCCGTTTCTTGCTCGGCAAGCTCCCGATGGCGGGTGAGGAAGCTGCTGACGCCCGGCGCCTCCAAGTCGAGGTCGACGATAAGGACGTGCTTTCCCCATCCGGCGAGGGCGTAGGCCGTGTTGAGCAAGGCCATGCTGCGTCCCACGCCCCCCTTGTAGCTG
>SLGN01000193.1 GCA_007123695.1 Verrucomicrobiales bacterium | reverse complement strand
GCGATGGCGCCGGCGAGCCGCTCGGCGCGGGCCTGGAGCCGACCGCGTTGGTCGAGGGCCTCGAGCCAGTCCGACCAGCCGAGGAGCTCGTTCCGGCTCGAGCTGCCGTCGACGAGGGCCGCCGGCGACCACAAGCCCGTCGTGGTAGTGTCCTTGGCGGAGACGGCGGCGCCGAGGGCGGTGTTTTTCCCCTCGACGAGGGCGCGCAGCTCGGCCAGCGCGAAGATGTAGTCGCCGGTGCGGTGCCAGAGTTCGAGGGCTTCGACTCGCAAGTGGCGGACCGGGGCCTGCCTCGTCGCAATGAGAAAGGCGGCGGCGCCGGGATTCGGCAGGGAGGCGTCTCCGGTCTCGTAGAGCACGGTTTCCGCGCCGCCTTCGTCGCGTCCGAGGACCCGGAACCGAGGAGGAAAGCCGAAGCCGCCGACGTCGGCGAAGTCGCGGGGATGGGCCGGGACGAGGTGGATCTCGTCGATGGACCGCTCTTCCCCGAGATCCACCTCGACCCATTTGGGAACCGCCTCCGGACTCGATTCGATCGCGCTGTGGTAGCCGTTTGCGGGAGCGGCGGCGGATCGTCCGGCGAAGGGCAGGCACCAGAGATAGCCGTCGGTGAGGTTCGCGGCCTGCCAGCGCGGCGCGTTTTCGATGGAGCGTGTCGCGGCGACGGGGCGTCCGAGCGCGGCGTTGCGTCCGCGCTCCAGCACCACGATCTCGCCGAGGGTGTAGAAGGAGCCGCGTCCGGACTCGCGCGGGCGCGTGCCGAGAATCTCGACGACGAGGAAGCGGCCCGAAGCGCCGTTTCCGGGCAGGCGAACGAAGGGGAGCCGGTTGCCGGCGCCCGGTCCGGCCTCGGACCAGCCCGCGAGGCGGACGGACCGCTCCAGGGATGCGTCGGGAGCGATCGAGACGGCGAGCGCCGAAGGGAAGCCGTTCGATCCGTCGCCGCCGCCGGAATCGGTCGGAAGCCGCGCCGGAAAGAGGACCACTTCGTCGGGGACGATTTCGTCGCCGAGATCGACGACGAGACGGGCTGGCTCGTCGGGCAGCCCGTAGAACCCGATGCGGCCGTGACCCTGTTCGGAGGGAAGGGCGGAGGGCAGCTCGTCCAGAGCCCGGCGGGTTTCGGCCAGGGCGTCCTCGTCGGGGCCCGGGGCTGCGGAAAGACAGCGGGAAAGCATGGAAAGCGCCGCAAGAAGCGCAAGAAGCGCGGCGGCAGAGGAGATGGTCGCAGGAGGCTTCAATGGCGTGGAAACAGTGTTCCACCCCGTCGGACGGGGGTCAATCTTTCCCCATGCGAGTGCCTTCGGACTTTGGTTGTCTTGAATGGACCCGGAAGTCACGGTCTGCCCGCGAGCCGCCCTTGGGCGCGAGGCGTCGTTTCCGGCAGGAATCGACTAAAGGGGCAGACGACATTTCTTACCCGTTTGAATGTCGGCCGGTCGGTTTATGGAGACCACGCCCCCGAGAAAGCCTCGTGGTTGCGGAGGATCCTGCGGAAGATGTCCTCGTCCTTCGGCTCCTTGTCCCTCGGCTGAAAAAACGTGCGCCGACCGACGATGCGTGACATGAAATGATAAAATAGAATTACGAAATCCGATAGGAGTTCTGTTTTCATGATTCGGTTGAACCATGGCGGAGGCGTTTCCTTTTGGCAGGCGCAAAGCATTTTTGTTCTGTCACCTAAAATTAGTCGGCAAGCGGGATGGGACTCTTGCCTCCATCAAGGCAGAGATTGCTCTTCCGCGGCGAGAAGCCGGATTCTTCATCTCGCCGGATCTTGAAACCGAGGTGCTCGAACTCGCGGGCGAGTGAGGCGTGGCAGAAGGCGAGGGGATTCGAGATTTGAAATTGGTCGCCTGACCCCCGCCCCCCGTCCGAGCACTACGAACTCAACGAGGCCGAGATGCGCGACCTCATCAAGCGGATCGAGCAGGACAAGCCGCTGCCCGAGCGATACCGATTCCTCTCTTCGAGGACAAGCGCGAGGTCGAGCTGACCGATTTCTCCGTCTACTACAGCCAGGGCGTCGACGACGCCATCGCCGCCGAGATGAAGGTCGGCAAGAGCGAGGTCGTCTGCGAGACCGGCCAGCTCGTCAAGCTCAGCAAGGACAAGCAGGGGATCGTGACCCGCGAGACCCTCACGAAGCGCTGGACCGACTGGGTCGACTACTGGGCCATCGACTTCGACTACGAGAGCCGCAAGGAGGCCGTCAGCGTGCCCAAGCAGATGGGCGTCGAGGGCGGCCTGCCCGGCGTCGTCTCCTCCGCCGACGGCGAGTTCATCGACTTCGAGGACCGCTGGAATGGGGCCTACATCTTCGAGAACGAGTGGCAGAGCTTCCGCACCCCCCGCGACCGCGACCTCGAGCTCCTCTCCGCCCCCCGCACCTACTCCCGCCCCGGCCGCTACACCATCGCCGTGAAGGTCATCGACATCTTCGGAAACGACTCCATGACGCTGGTGCCGGTGACGGTGGGGTGAGGGATCGGCGTCATCGTTGGATTTACCGTGAGCAAGAAGCGCCCGGGTACGTCGGCGCGCGCACGCGCCGATCTCCAGACGAATTTTGTCCCCGGGGTGAATCCACTACGGTAGCTCACCGATCACCTCGGTGATTCGCTTCCACAACACCGCCTCAAGATGCCAATACGGGGCCTGCGCCGCAAACGGATCGGCCCCGAGACGTTCCACCCGCTGCTCGTGTTGATCCGCTAAGCCATCGGGCTCCCAACTCCGGGCGGCATCGAGAAGAGCTTCATTCGTCTCGTGGAACGCTCTTGCCAGTCCCCATGCTCTCGAGACACCGCCAAGGGTCGAGGCGACGTTTTCAAACAGAAGAGACACGACCTCGACTGGGTCCAGTCAGGCCCGGCAGATCCACGGCACCTCCATCGTCCAGATCCGCAGTACGGAGTTGCCGTGATTGAGATTCGCGATGAGATATCCGATTGCGCGGTGGCGATGGGAAGCCTCGGATTTCGCAGCCCGCGCGGAAGACCACGGCAATTGATCGATCCATGCGGCGGCTCTGCGGGGAACCGGCAGGCTGAGGTTGGTCTCGATCTGTCGTTCGGCGACAAGGGTGAACTGGGCTCCGTACTCGACTGCAAGAAGCAACGACGCGAGTGCCAGGAGATCGATCTCTCTCGGCGGAGCGCCGCCGTCGAGGCAATCGGAAACGCGGGCGTGCCATTCGCGTGCCAACATCACAAACGCGCGTTCCGCCCGAGTTGGTGTCGTGTCGATGCTTGGCAAGGGAAGCTGCCCTGCGCATCCCGATTCAACCTCATCCCAATCCAAGGCTGGGAGCGGCGGCGGAATGGGAAGAGGTTCTGGTTCGATTTCGATCATCCGGGCGATTCGAGGCAGTATACTTGACCGGTTACTGCGACCCAACAAACACGATTCCCACCTACCCATGAAGATCGAACGCCTCTCCCTGCCCCCTCCGGGCCAGCGCGTCCAAGGCTGGTGCCTCTATCGGAACGACCGCTGGGAGTGGGAATGCCCTCAACAATAGGATGAGCTCGGCTTTCTCGTCTATGCGGACAAAGACTCCGCCTATGCCGCGCTCGCGATCGAACTGCGTCTCCGCCTCGACTACTTCGAGGCGGGAAAATGGCACGGGGCGCAGCTCGAGACCGGATGGTATCCGATGGAGGTGACTTTGTTCGATGACGGTCACATGATCGACTCGAATACCAGAGAGTACTGGCCGTCGATTCGCTGCGGGGAGGCGGAGTGATCCCACCTCACGCAATCACCTGCCTAATCGGCTCCCCGCTCAAAATCATTTGCGGCCGTCCCTGAGTATCCTGAGTATCGTGGACGTCGATGGTGGGGCCGATGCCGAGGAGGTAGCAGATCGAACTTCAGGAGCTTTAAATGACGATTTTTTAATGACAGAAACAAAATATTTGCAGCATCGACCAACGCGATGTATTCTCGACCGCAACTCCACCGTAGACTATTGAAATTATGAGAACAGCACGCCTTTTGGGGGCCGGGAGGTCCTTCTACCACATCGTTTCCCGCGTCGTCGACCGGCGCATGGTCTTTCAGGCGAAGGACAAGGAAATCTTCCGCAGGATCCTGCGCAACCAGGAAGCCTTCTCGGGGGTGAGGGTAATCACGTATTGCCTAATGGACAACCACTTCCACTTGCTGCTGGAGGTTCCAAACCGGGAGACGCTCGCTCCGCTGGACGAGGAGGGGCTGCTGGAGGTGCTGCCGCTGCTCTACGACGAGGAAACCGTCGAGGGGGTGCGGCAGGAGATGGAACGGGCCCGGCTGGCAGGGGACGAGCGATGGCACAAGGAAATCCTCAACCGCTACGAGAAGCGGCGGGGCGACCTCGCGCACTTCATGAAGGCGCTGAAGCTGCGGGTGAGCTTCTACATGAACAAACGCCTCGGGCGCGTCGGGACGTTCTGGGAGGAACGCTACAAAAGCGTGCTGATCGAGGACAGCGAGGCGGCGCTGCTGACGGTTGCGGCCTACATCGACCTGAATCCCGTCCGCGCGGGCATGGTGGCGAAACCGGAGGATTACCGGTGGTGCGGCTACGGCGAGGCGGTCGGGGGTGGTCGGCGTGCGGCGTTGGCCCGCGAGGGGCTGGGGCGGGCGCTGGACGAGGCGCTTCGGGATGCGGGCTTCCGTCACGACTGGGGGCGCACCCTGGAACGCTACCGGGTGCTGCTCTACGACGAAGGCCGGGCGGTGGCGGGAGACGAGCAGCGCGGCGAGTCGGGACGCCTCGGGATGGCCGAGGAGGAGGTCGAGGCGGTGGTGGCTGCGGGCGGAAAGATGAGCCTCGGCGAGGCGCTGCGGCATCGGGTTCGCTACTTCTGCGACGGGGCTGTGCTGGGCTCTGCGGAGTTCGTCGACGGGGTCTTCGAGCGGGAGAAGGCGAAAGGGAGGAGCTTTGGCGGCAAGCGGAAGTCTGGCGCGCGGAGGATGCGCGGGGCGGAGTGGGGAGAGCTGAGGGTGCTGCGGGATTTGCAGAAGGATGTGATGGGGAAGTAGGGGGTGGATGAGTCACTCTCCCGGCGCACTACCCCCCGCGATCTCGCCGAGCATTTCGACGAGGGCCTCGACCATGATCTCCGAGGCGTCGAACTGCACCTTGTTGACGCCGATCCAGGTCTCGTAGCCGCCGAGCTTGTGCTGCTCGGGCGTGGGAAGGTAGCCGTGCGAGCCGTTGGCGATGGAGATGTTCATGAGCGGCTGGATCGGGCTGCGCTGCTTCAGCTCGAGGCCGATCTCCGCGAAGACCTCGAAGGGCATCGCGGCCACGGCGAGGCCGCCGATGCGGTGGGTCTGCACGACGACGTCGATGGTCGGCGGCATGTCCGGCGAGGCGTAGTTGAGCACGGTGCTGTAGGTGCTGTATCGGCTGGTGCTCTTGGGCTTGATTCTCCTGGCCTTGACCTCCTGCGCCCACTCGACCTGTTCCTTGGTCGGTTGGCGCCGGTCGAAGGTGAGGGTGCGCTGCCCCGAGGCGAGTTCGACGTGGTCGTGCCACTCCAGTTTCGCGTGGACCTCCATCACCTTTTCGGCGCAGAGGTTGGCCACGTTGCGGGCCTTTTCGAAGTGTTCGTATTTCTTTCTCGGCTGCGGGCCGCGCTTTTCCAGTTCCTCGTCGGAGAGGCGTTCGACATTGTTCACGTCGCCGCTGGTGCCGTTGGCCATGATGCCGACGAAGGGCGGTCCTTGCTCCCGGTCGGCGCCGAGCAGCTCGCCGACCCGGTCTGCGAAGATCGCGAAGTAGTCGGCCGAGATGGTGTTCGGCGGCACGCCGCCGACGTAGTGCAGACCGTAGGCCGCCAGCAGCGAGATCGGGCGGCCCGACGTCGATCTGACCGAGAGGAAGGTGATCTGCGGATCGACGGGCCCGGCGGGCCGCAGCAGGCCGGTGTAGCCGGGATTCATGCGGACCTTTTCGATCCTGTCCTGGGCGCCGTAGATGGGGTTGCGGTCGGGTTGGAGGTACCAGCGGCGGTTGAAGACCTGCGTCGGCTCCTCGGCGACGCCCCAGCCGATCTGCGCAGGCTCGAGCAGGTTGTGGGCCCGCAGCACGCCGTCGGCGATGCGGCGGGCGAGGAAGGCGGCGTATTCGTAGTAGGGTTCGCCCTCGCGCTCGACCAGCTTGGCGCCGCCCGAGGTGTGGGTGTGGGTCGCGGAAATGAGGACGCACTGCGGCGGGATGCCGGTCATTTTTTCGATGACCTTCTTGGCGTCGGCGGCGACTTCGGCCGACATGTGCCGCAGGTCGCACACGACGAGCGCCAGTTTGGTCTGTCCGTCGTCGAGGACAAGGCAGCGGGCATGCAGTTCGTCGTGGACGTGGGTGGCCGGGGGGCGGCTCGTACGAATCTCGGGGTCGGCCCCGATGGGCGGGGTGATGTTGCTCGTCGCGGCGCCCGCGCGGAACACCGGCGCGGCGTCGGCGGGACGCGGCAGGGCGAAGGCCAAGGTTGTGACCAAGCAGGCGATGGCGCGGAGAGAGGCGGAAACGGCGGGGCGAAGGTTCCGTTTCGGCGGTTGAATCGGGAGTTGGCTGGTGTGCGGGATCATCGCGTGGAAGAATCGCAGGAACGGACTGGTGGAGTCAATGTTTTTCGAACGGATGTGTCGCAGGCGGCGGCTTCGGTCGAGGGGCCTGGGAGCCAAAAAAAAAAAACTTGGAGCAGGGCGCTGAAACCGATAATTTCGAAATCATGAGACGTCTTCTTCGCTTGTTCTTCGTTCTCGCTTTTGCCGGCCCGATCCAGGCGCAGATGCGGATCCCCAGTTCGGTGCATTCTCTGGCCGACATGAAAAAGGCGACTGAGGCTGCCACAAACAGCGAAAAGCCTCTGATCTTTGTCGTTACTAATCCGGAATCCACGTGAGGCCCCTGCCAAGCCGTCAGTTCGGCGGCTTTCAAGGAGTTTCGCAGCACGGGGGTGGTGGTCTTTGCGAACAGCAAGACGGAATGGTCGTCGTTGCCTCCCGGTGCCGATTCTTTGCGCTCGCAGGGCGGCAGGACCATCCCGATGGTCTTCGTCACCACTGCCGACGGAGGAACGGGTATCGAAGCCATTCCATACGAAAAGCTGAGGGACGACATGCGCAAAGCGAACCGCGAACTGCGCAGGAATCTCGAGGCAGTTGATGTAATCGCCTCGTCGGGCTCTACCGAACCTTCCGGTGGAGGTGAGGAATCGATGCCGGTTCCCCCGGGGGAGGACGCGGACGCGACGCTTGCTCCGGTTCAGGCATGGACGAATGCCGAGGGCAAGACGATCTCCGCCGCCGTGGCCAAGGTCGGTGCCGACAGCGTCACGTTTGAGATGCCCGATGGAAAGCAGGTCGAGTATCCTCTCCACCGACTTTCGCAGGAAAGCCGCGAGCGCCTTGCCAAGCTTGGCGAGCCACGCTGAGAACGAAAGGCGCTTCTGGCCTCTTGCCTTTCCCCGCAAGCTTGCTCCAGTGGGGGAGGTGTTTGGACGTTTCGGCCGAGGCCCCGCGGAAACCGATTCGTGAGGCTCGATGTGCTTGGCGGGTGACCGCTCTTCAGTACCCCCAAGCTCCCCGCTTAGCTGTCCGGGCTTCGCGCTCGAGGATGCCGAGTTTTCTCCGTGCCTGCGAAAAGGATTCTCCGCGTGGCGTGGGCACGGGATTCTCGCGCGAGCCGGGCCCCTTGGTGTGGATGCGGGCGAGGCCTGCGGCGACGAGTTGCTCGGCGAGGTCGCTGCCGTCGGAGAGCTCTACGAAGACGTAGCGTCGGTCGCTGTCGAAGACGGGCTCCCAGTAGGTGTGGACGGTGAAGGGGCGGTTTGCGACGAGTTCGCGAACGAACTCGGTGGCCTGCTTGCCGACTTCCAGAGTCTGCTCGACGCTCAGCCCGCCTAGGGCGCGGGCTTGTTCTTCGACGCGCCGCCGCTGCCCCGGAAAGCGGTCGCTGACATAGGTCTCTGGGGCATCGACGAAGTAGAGCCGCAGCTCGAATTCGTGTCCGCCCGCGCGGACGTGGAAGCTGTCGCCGTCGTTGCCGCGGTGTTCGACGTAGCGGGCGTCAGGAAAGCTTTCGTAGCCGGAGAATGGGCCCTTGGCGCTCGGCGGTGCCCCGGATGCGGCGGAGGCAGGTTTCGAAGAGGCTGCAGGATTGGTCTGGCCCGGGGGGCGGAGGCCGGCTTCCTCCAGCTCGGGCAGACGGTCGCGCAGCAGGTAGACGGCCACGCCGACGAGCAGGACGAGGGCGTTGCGGAGGAGTTTTTGCTTGCGTCTCATTTCCCCAAAATGGCGCGGAAGCAAGATGGATCGAACAAGTTCCGGTTTCCGCGCCTCAGCCTTTTTTCTCCTTCACCGTGCTCTGGATGTAGAGTTCGCGGAGCTGTTTGAAGTCGACTTCGGCGGGGCTGGCCGACATCAGGTCGATGCCCTTGTTGTTTTTGGGGAAGGCGATGACTTCGCGGATGCTCGACTCGTGGCAGGCGAGCATGACGATGCGGTCGAGGCCAAGGGCGATGCCGCCGTGGGGCGGGGCGCCGAACTGGAAGGCGGTGAGGATGTGGCCGAACATGGTGGCCTGCTCCTCCTCGGACACGCCGAGCACGCCGAACATCCGCGCCTGCAGGTCGCTCTCGTGGATCCGCAGGCTGCCGCCGCCGAGCTCGTAGCCGTTGAGGACGACGTCGTAGGCGACGGCGCGGATCTTGTCCCAGTTCGCCTCTTCGTCGAGCAGGGCGAGGTCCTCGGCGCGGGGGCGGGTGAAGGGGTGGTGGACGGCGTTCCACTTCGACTCCTCGGCATCGTAGGCAAGCAGGGGAAAGTCGGTGACCCAGAGGAAGTCGAGGACATCCTCCTTGCCCTCGAGGAGTCCGGTCATCGACGCGACCTCGAGGCGGAGCCGCCCCAGCACCTCGCAGCAGACCGCCCATTGGTCGCAGCCGAAGAGCACGAGGTCGCCCTCTTCGATGCCGAGGCGCTCGGTGAGAGCGGCCTTTTCGGCGTCGGAGAAGAACTTCACGATGGGCGACTTCCATTCGCCGCCCTCGACCTTGATGTAGGCGAGACCGCCGGCCCCGGCCTCCTTGGCGATCTCCTCGAGGCGCTTGACCTGGCCGGTGGTGACCGAGGCGAAGCCCTTGGCGTTGATGGCGCGGACGGTGCCCCCTCTCTCCAGGGTACCGGCGAAGACCTTGAAGGCGGAGCTGGCGAAGACATCGGAGAAGTCGACGATCTCGCTGCCGAAGCGGCGGTCGGGCTTGTCGCTGCCGTAGCGGTCCATCGCCTCCTGGTGGGTGAGGCGGGGGAAGGGGGTGGGCACTTCGACACCGCGCGATGCGCGGAAGGCGTCGGCGAGGAGACCTTCGACGAGGGCGAAGAGGTCCTCTTCGGTGACGAAGCTGGCTTCGATGTCGACCTGGGTGAACTCGGGCTGGCGGTCGGCGCGGAGGTCTTCGTCGCGGAAGCAGCGGGCGATCTGGAAATACTTCTCCAGGCCGGCCACCATCATCATCTGCTTGTACTGCTGGGGGGCCTGGGGCAGGGCGTAGAACTTGCCGGGGCTGAGCCGCGAGGGCACGAGAAAGTCGCGGGCACCCTCGGGGGTGGACTTGGAGAGGATGGGAGTCTCGACCTCGACATAGCCCTCGGCGTCGAGACGGTCGCGGATCGCCTTGGTGATCGCGTGGCGCTGGCGCAGGTTGCGGGCCATGCGGGGGCGGCGCAGGTCGAGGTAGCGGTGCTTCATCCGCAGATCCTCGTTGCTGAGCTCCTTGTCGAGCTGGAAGGGGAGGACTTCGGACTTGTTCAGAACCTTGAGTTCGGTGGCGACGAGTTCGATTTCGCCGGTCTCGATGGCGGCGTTGACGGTGCTTTTGCCCTCGACGTCGGGACGCACATCGACGCGGCCGGTCACCTGGACGACGTCCTCGTGGCGGAGCTGGTGGCTCATTGCGGCGGCCTCGGCGTTCTCCTCGGAGCGGAAGACGCACTGGGTCACGCCCTCGCGGTCGCGGATGTCCATGAAGATGACGCCGTGGTGGTCGCGCACAGTATTGACCCAGCCCACCAGGGTCGCCGTCGCGCCGGCGTTGGACTTGCGGAGTTCGTTGCAGTGGTGGGTTCGGTACATGGATGTCAGGGAGGTGAACGATGGTGCACGCCCGGCGTTCGGGCGGGCGGAGACACTAGCGCCCATCGGCGGCGGCGCAAGCGCGGGCTGGGACTCTCGCGAGTCTCAATAGACGACCTGGAGCAGCTCGACGTCGAAGATAAGGGTCTGGTTCGGGCCGATCTTCGGCGGACTCCCGGCGGCGCCGTAACCGAGGTGCGGCGGCACGGTGAAGCGGTATTTCGCCCCTTCCTGCATCAGCGGGATGCCCTCGCGCCAGCCCGCAATGACCCGGTCGAGGCCGAGGGTGGCGGGCTGGCCTCTCTGGACGCTGCTGTCGAAAACGGTGCCGTCGGGGAGGGTCCCGTGGTAGTGGACCTTGACCTTGTTGTAGGGGCTGGGGCGGGCGCCGGTGCCGGGC
>SLGN01000732.1 GCA_007123695.1 Verrucomicrobiales bacterium | reverse complement strand
TCCCAAGACCGATCCTCCCAAGACCGATCCTCCCAAGACCGATCCTCCCAAGACCGATCCTCCCAAGACCGATCCTCCCAAGACCGATCCTCCCAAGACCGATCCTCCCGAAGCAGCGGACGGAGCCAGCGCAGACGAAAAGAAGTCCGAACCCACCGCCGCCAAGGCCGAAACCGCTCCCGACAAAGCGAAGGAAGGGGTAAAGATCGACTTCGACCGCCTCTCCGAGCGCATCCGCCGCATCGCCATTCCCAACACCACCGAGAGCGGTCTTTTCTGGTCGCCGGATTCGAAGAAACTCGCCTTCGCCGCCACCGTCAAGGGCGCCCGAGGCACCTACACCGTCTCCTTCCCCGATCCCGGCACGCCCGCACTGCTCTCCCCGAAAACGGGCGGACTCGCCCGCTGGATCGCCAAGGACGAGACCGTGCTCTGGCTCGTGGAGGGACTGCCCGCCTCGCTCTCACGGGGCGTTCTGCGGAGCTATCCGTTTTCCGCGCGGCAGTCCTACGACCGCGCCGAATACCAGCGCTCCACCTTCCGCCAGATCTGGCGCACCATGCGCGACAACTGGTACGACGATGCCCTCAACAATCTCGACTGGGACGCCGTGGGCGAAAAATACGAAGACGCCGCCGCCGAGGCCACCGACAACCGGGCCTTCGACCGGGTCGTCGCGATGATGCTCGGCGAACTCAACGGATCCCACCTCGGATTCCGCACTGCGTCGGACCGCTTCGCGAACCGCTCCGGACAGGGCTGGAGCGAGGAGACGGCCCATCTTGGCCTCGTTTTCGACCGTTTCCACAAAGGCCCCGGCTGGAAGATCGACTCCGTCGTCCCCCGCGGCCCCGCCGACCGCGGCGAACCCCAACTCCAGCCCGGCGACGTCGTCCTCGAGATCGAAGGCAGGAAACTAAGCCCCGTACTCGAACCGACCGAGGTGCTCAACGGGCCCCTCGCGCGCGACCTCCGGCTCAAGGTGCGGCGAGCCCCCGCCAAACCCGCAGACGGAGAGAAAGAGAGAACCAAGCCCGCGACCGAAACCGGTGCGAACGCCGAAGGCAAAGAAGAAACGGACGAGAAGGAGAAGAGCAACGAGGAAAAGGACGGCGGAGAAGCCAGATCCGAAGCAGCAGCCAAGAAGGATCCCCCCTCCGAGCTACTCGAGATCGTCCTGCGTCCCATCAGCTACGCCAACGCGCGGCAGCTCATGAAGGAGACGCGCGTCGAGGCCCGGCGCGAGCTCATCGACACGCTCAGCGACGGACGCATCGGCTACATCAACGTCGCGAAAATGGACTGGTCCGAGTTCATCCGCTTCCAAGAGGAGATCTTCGCGCGGGGCCACGGCAAGGACGGGCTGCTCGTCGATGTGCGCGACAACGGCGGAGGCTTCACCGCCGACCATCTGCTGACCGTCCTCACCCCGGCCGAGCACGCCTTCACCGTTCCCCGCGGCGGCGGCCCCGGCTATCCCCAGGACCGCCGCGTCTATGCGACCTGGAGCCGGCCCGTCACCGTGCTCTGCAACCAGAACAGCTTTTCCAACGCCGAAATCTTCAGCCACGCCATCAAGGAACTTGGGCGAGGCAAGCTCGTCGGCGTCCCCACCGCCGGCGGAGTCGTTTCCACCGGAGCCGCCTCGATCCGCGACCTCGGCACCCTCCGCATCCCCTTCCGTGGCTGGTTCCGGAAGAGCGACGGCGCCGACATGGAGCTCAACGGTGCCGTGCCCGACCTGCTCGTCTGGCCCGAACCCGACGACGAAGTCGCCGGAAACGACCGCCAGATCGAAACGGCCGTCGCCCTGCTGCTCGGAGAAATCGAGGCGGCAAAGGCCAACCCGGCCCCGCGCCCGGTCCCGGCGAGCGAGCGCGCCGCGGCGGAATAGGAAGCCGCGCCAATCCGGGCGTGCCCCATGCCCGGGACCGGCTGGAGGCGGATCAATCGATCTTGATCGACGCCGGGTCGAAGTCCACCTCCGGGTAGCTCATCGAAAAGCCCTCCAGCACCTTCACCACGAGATCGGCGACGACGAGATTGCGGTGCCATTTGCGGTCGGCGGGCACGATGTACCAGGGAGCATGGTCCGTGCTCGTCTCCGCGAAGACCTCCGAGAAAGCCTCCATGAAACAAGGCCACCGGGCCCGGTCCTCCAGGTCGCTGGGACTGAACTTCCAGTTCTTGCCTGGCTCGTCGAGGCGCGACTGGAGCCTCTTCCGCTGCTCGTTCCGCGAGATGTGGAGAAAGATCTTCAGCACCGCCGAGCCTTCCTCGACGAGCATGCGCTCGAACTCCACGATATGCCGGTAACGGCGGCGCCACACCTCCTCGGGGAAGATTTGCCGCACCCGCACCGCCGTGATGTCCTCGTAGTGGCTGCGGTTGAAGATCACGACCTCGCCGTTGCCGGGCACCTCCTTGTGGACGCGCCAGAGGTAATCGCGGGAGAGTTCCGCCTCGCTCGGCTTTTTGAAAGAAACGACCCTGAGTCCCTGCGGATCCATCTTGTCGAAGACCTTGCGGATGGTGCCGTCCTTCCCGCCCGTGTCCATTGCCTGCAGCACGACGATGAGCCTCCGCTTGCCCTCGGCGTAGAGCCGATTCTGCAGTTCGTCGATCCGCTCCTCCAGCTCCAGCACCATCCTCTCCGCCTCCTCGCGCGGCACATCGAGGAAACCGGAGTCGCGGGTGGGGTGGGCCGACAGATCGCGCCGCTCTCCAAAAGGAACG
>SLGN01000609.1 GCA_007123695.1 Verrucomicrobiales bacterium | reverse complement strand
GCGGACGGCGTCCTCGGACAGGCCGGATTCGCAGCGAAGGGTGGTTTCCCGGATTTCGATGTGGATTCTCCGCAGAGAGCGGTCTTCTCCGACCCGATGGGTGTCGCGGTCGATGGGGCAGGTCGGCTCTGGGTCTCCGACAGCGGACTTTCCCGTGTCCTTCGTTTCGATTCCCCAGCCTCGTTGGGGACTTCGTTCGACGGCGATGCCGACGGCTATCTCGGACGTTTCGAAGACGGGGACTTCGTGGCCGACGCAGGTGCCTCGGCCTTCGGCGGCGCGGTCTCGGGCTTGTCGGTCTCGCCCGACGGAACGCTCTGGGTCGCCGATGCCAGCAACAACCGCGTCCTGCGCTTCGACGACGCCGCGAACAAGCCCGACGGTGCCGACGCCGACGGGGTGCTGGGTCAGCCGGACTTCGACGCGTTCGATTTCGAGGAAACTTCTGCGACGAGCCTGTCGCAGCCCTACTACGTGACCGCCGCGCCCAACGGAACCCTCTGGATCAGCGACTACAACAACAACCGTGTCGTCGGCCACCTCAACGCCGCAAGCAAGGCAAACGGCGCCGCAGCCAACATCGTTCTGGGCCAGCCGAATTTTGTGTCCTCCTCGACCGGAATCCCGGCGAACCGGGCCACGCCGAGTCCCACCCAGGTCGCCGTCGGCTTCCAGGGCAGCCTTTTCGTGGGGCAGTACGACGAGGCGGGCAGGGTGAGGAGATGGTCGGACCCGGTCTCGATTTTTGCCCGGCGCGTGGTGCGGGCCAACCGAGCCGGGGTCGCGGTGGTGCGGGGCCGGGCCGCAGGGGCGACTCTGGTGCAGTTCCGCGTGCCGAGGCAAGGCGGATTCCGGCGCGTGCGGGGGAGCGCCGCCGTCTGGAACGCCCGCGTCGCGAGGCTCGCCAGTCGTGTCACGCCGGTTCGGTTCCGCGCGGTCGCCTTTGACGGACGCTCCGTGCAGACCGTTGTCCGCATCAGACGACCGATGCCGCGTCGGCGGCGGTAAGTTGGTTGGAAAGTTCCGGGCGCGAGCAGGAGGTCCGCATGGCGGCGCAGGCTGGTAGCCTGCCCTCCGTCGGTGATGGAGCCGCGCTCCAACGGCCCGGGCTGAGGATTGCCATCGGTGGCCGGGGCTTGGCTCCCGACGGGCGAGGCCAATGCTCCTCTTCCTCCGAATCGCAGCCCGGAGGGGAGGCGGTGGGGGATTTTGTTAAGAAATCCAAATTTTTCGCCTTGCCTTACAACTGCTTCGGATAGTATAGTTTTAGCCTAAATTTTTCTTTTTTATGATAATTATAGTTCGAGAGGCCGGTCTCTTCCGCCGCTTCGAATCCACCCCGAAAGCGAGCCATTCCGCTACATGATCATTCCCATCAAGCCCTGGTTGGATCTGGCGACGGAGTCGGGAGGCTCCTTCGAGCGTCCCACTTCGTCCCGTTCCGGGTTGGTCCTCGCTTCGAACTGGGAGTCGTGGGAATGGAATCTGGGGGTCCGCGACGCCCGGCCGGGCCTCTATGAAAACGTTGCCGCCCACCGCATGGACTTCTATCACGAACCGATCCTCGCCGAGGAAATCCTTGAGGCAATGCGTCCGCTCGAGGGCAAGCAGATCTTCGACGGAACTCTTGGCGGGGGAGGGCATTCCGAGCTTTTCCTGCGCCATGGAGCCCATGTGATCGGCTGCGACCAGGACGACGAGGCCCTCGCCCACGCGACGGAGCGGCTCGGGGGCTTCGGCGACGCCTTTCTTCCGGTTCGGGGGAACTTCCGCGACATCGACGCGTTGCTGGCGAATCTCGGAATCGGGCAAATCGACGGGATTCTGCTCGACCTCGGCGTCTCCTCGCGCCAGCTCGACAACGCCGCCCGCGGCTTTTCCTTCCGCGAGGACGGGCCGCTCGACATGCGCATGGACCGCAGCGCTCCCTTTTCGGCCCGGGATCTCGTGAATGGTTGGGACGAGGCGGAACTGGCGAGGATCTTCCGCGAATACGGGGAGGAGCGCCATGCCGCCCGCGTTGCCAGGACCATCGCGAAGGCCCGCGAAGCCGAGTCCATCGAGACAACGTCCGCCCTCGCCGATCTCGTCGCCGGAGTCGTGCCGAAGACTTCGGGCCGCCACCCCGCCACCCGCGTCTTCCAAGCGATCCGCATCGCGGTGAACGGAGAGCTGGAGGCGCTGGAGACCGCCTTGGAGAAGTCCGTCGATCTTCTCGTTCCGGGCGGTGTCCTTGCGATCCTCAGCTTCCACTCGCTGGAGGACCGCATCGTCAAGCGCTTCATGCACCGCCGCAGCAATCCCTTCGTGGACCGTCCCGAATGGACCGAGCCACGCCCGAACCCCGATTTCGCCTTCTATCTTCCGAGCCGCCGGGCCATCGCCCCGGGGCCGGACGAATGCGACCGCAACCCCCGTTCCCGCAGCGCGAAGCTGCGGATCGCAAAGAGAGCCTGAACCATGGAAAAACGCAATCGCTACAAGAATCGGGTCGGCTTCGCGACCGTGCTGAGGCTCTTTCTGTCCGGGGGGCTTCTGCTCGCCACCGGGGCGGGATTCGTCCTGGCCCGAAACGAGCATGTCCTGCGCGGGAACGAAATCGGCGAGGTCGAAAAGGAAATCGCCAAGCTCGAGCAGGAGATCGAGCTTTGGGAACTTCGCATCGCCGCCGTCCGTGACCGCCAGGAGCTCTCACGGCGGCTTCGCTGGGTCCAAAGCGACCTCGCCGAGATCGATCTGG
>SLGN01000339.1 GCA_007123695.1 Verrucomicrobiales bacterium | reverse complement strand
TCACGAAGACGTTTCCGTTGGCCCGCAGCGCCCCGTGGATGGCGGTGGGGTCGCCCCCGACGACCCGGTTGAGCACCGCCGAGTTCCGGCCCGGCTGGCGGAACTGGGTCATCTCCCCGGCGTCGATGGAGAAGCTTTCCCAGTTGATGATGGCACGGTTGCTGCTCTGTCTGATTTGCAGGTTGCCTCCGGCACCGGCCCCGATGTTGACGTCGCCGTGGACGACGGTGCCGCCGCGCGGGTTCGCCGAGACGGGCGAAATCACGGCAAGTGCAGGGACTAGCAACAGGCAGATTGTCGTTCGGATCCTTGCGGAACTGCGTAGAAGCGCAAGCCTGCTACTCCGGACAAGAGTAGTCGGTTTCAAGAGATTCAGGGGGGGTTTTTGGAGCAGACAAGCAAAGGTGCCGTCACGTTCAGAATGCGCATCGATTTTTTGGCTCGTCTAGGGAAATGCCGGTTTCCAGACAGGTCTTGCTGATTCGGACACAATGCGAGTCCAGAAAGGGAAAGAGCCGCGGCTCGCTCAGCGTGGGCAAAGACACGACTTCGCGACCGCTGGCTTTCCACAAACCCGCTGCAGTCGCTTTTCCGTTTCAGGGTTGTTCAACTGGCTCCAACCAGAACGAAATCGCCGATCCGATCGATGGTCCTGCATTCGACGCGAGCCCAAGCAGCCCTATCGGAAAGGCCAGATCACACCTAGCGACCCGCTCACCAGGCCGTCCACCCGCCGTCAACGAGCAAGTTCTGCCCCGTCACGTAGCTGCTTGCCTCGCTTGCGAGGAAGACGAGCGCGCCCTTCAACTCCTCGGGCCGCCCCATGCGGCCCATGGGCGATTTGCCGACGAGCCGTTCGACCATGCCGGTGTTGGCGGCGGGACCGGGGAAGGGCCCAGGGGAGAGACAGTTGACCCGCACCCCGTCCTTGGCCCAGTAGACGGCGAGGTGGCGGCACATGTGGACGATGCCGCCCTTCAGCGCATGATAAGCGACGGGACTGGCCGGGGCCAGGCCCTCGTAGGCCTCGGGGTAGGACCCGACGACTCCATACATCGAGCCGATCATCACGACGCTCGCCCCACCGCCTCGGGCGACGGCGTGGTCGCGGAGCTTCCGGGCGAGCAGGAAGTAGCCGGTCGCGTTGGCAAGACTGCGGTTAAACTCCTCGCCATTCACGCTCGTGAGGTCCGAGGCGTTGGCGGCGTGTCCGTTGTTCACAAGGATGTCGATCCTTCCGGCGAGGTCGAGGGCCTCGGCGAAGCCGCTTTCGATGGAAGTCTCGTCGAGGTGATCGAGGGCGACTCCATGGTGGCCCTGTCCCCCAACGGCGGGCAGGGCGGCGGCACATTCCTCGGCACGGGCCGAATCGCGGCTGGTGGCGACGACATTCGCCCCTGCTTCGGCGAGGGCTCGCGACATGGCCGATCCGAGCCAGCCTCCCGCACCGCTGATGAGCGCGACCTTTTCCCGCAGGTCGAAGAGTTCGGAAACGGCACGCTCGGCGGAGTAGGTGGAATCGGTGCTTTCGGAGCTCATGCCGGCACCTCCTCCCAGCTCGAACCCGCCGCACTGCGGTGCGAGGCAAGGTTCACCTTCAGCGTGCGGATCGCATCCTCAAGCGGGCAGAGAACCTCGCCGAATCCCTCGACGGCGTCGAGAAAGGCGGAGTTCTGGAGGCGGTAGATTTCGTCGCGGTCGGGCACCGAGACGGGCACGTGGTTCCACTCGCCGCCGGGATCGGTCATCCATGACCAGCGCCGCCGGGCGTAGTCGGCCCGCAAGGTGCCGCGCTCGCAGACGACGGTCAGCAGAGCCTCGTTGGGATGCTGGTAGAGGTTCAGCGAATAGCTGCCCATGGCCCCGTTTCCGTGCCTTGTCAGGGTATGTACGGTGTCCTCGACGGCGACCCCGGCGAGGGACTGGTGGGCGGCGTCGGTGACGAGACGCGTGATCGGCCCCGCGAGCCAGTCGCCGACGCTGTAGTAGTGGGTGATCATGTCGTTGATGGCACCGCCTCCCATCTCCGGCCTGGCGAAGTATACCTCGCGGTAGGCCGGGCGGATTTGGGCGAAGGACTGGCCCGTTGCAAGGTTCAGCTCGAGAAGGCGTCCGTAGCGGCCCGAAGCGATCTCCCTTCGGATCGCTGCGAGGGCAGGATGGGCACGGTGAACGTAGCCAACAGCGACGGTGACATCCTGTTCGGAGACAAGGCGGGCGTATTCCTCGACACCCTCGAGCGAAAGACTCAGCGGCTTTTCCATGAGTTGGTGGACGCCGAACTCGGCGAGCCGAGTCCCGATGTCGAGGTGGGTCGGAGCCGGGGTCGCGACCACGGCGATGTCGTAGGACCCCTTGGCAAGCGCGGTGTCGAGGTCGGAGAAGGCGAAGGTCTCGGGGATGCCGTAACGCTGAGCGATCTCGGCGCGCCGAGCAGGATGGGTTTCGCAGAAGGCGATCGCGTCGCAGCGGTCGAGCTGCTGGAAGACGCGCAAATGGCGCTCGCCGATGGAGCCGGTGCCGATGACAAGGAGTCTCATGGAAAATGCGGTGGGGACCGAGGAGGGTCCGGTCGCTGATCGAACCCTATTGAACGCGCTTTGGCAAGCTCCGACCCGCAACGCGGCGCACCTCTCCACCGGGCGCAAATCCGCGCCGCTCCCGGCTATTTCCCGCTTGCCCTTCGGCGGCAGGATCGCTAAACAAGCGTCCCAGTCCATGACCGCCTCTCTAGCAGGAGTC
>SLGN01000689.1 GCA_007123695.1 Verrucomicrobiales bacterium | reverse complement strand
TATACTATCAGGATGAAACCAATAAGGTAGCCTATTAGTTTGGAATTCAGGTAAACAAAATTTTTCCAATCCAGCGAAATTTCAATAAAAAACTACTGGCTTCACACCATTTTGACCGGTATGAAAATCAATAATTTCTAGGCAATAAACAATATGTAAGGGATAACTTCTTCTAAATATTATTCTTCGTCTATTTCAATATACACTACCTCATACATGTTTTTTCCATTGACCTGAACGGGCTGATAATAGGTTTCCCCAAAGCGGATCAAGGTCCTTTCCCCAATTTTCACTTCTTCTCCTCCTTCAGAGAGGTTTTCAACCAGTGTACCTGCGGCAGGGGGAACGACTCTAAATCCATTAGGGGTCTCCTCAAAATAAGCTCCTCCCCAATAATAATTGTATTCATTTTCGTCTACCTGAACTTTTTCAAAATTGTCAGGAATACTACTTACCTCTGCACCTATTGGTGCAGGGACTACTACATAACCCTCATCATCTTTCTGGTAGAAAACTCCATCAAAATAATGGTATTCATTGATGACATTGGTTACGTTGGTCACATTTGTAATATTGGTTTCATTGACTACGTTGACTACCTGGGACTGAGGAGGAAGCATAGGGGTTTGAAAACCCCAAGGATGCCACATTGGTCCCCAGAAAAAGGGGCTAAAGGGAAACCAGAAGAAGGAATGGAAGGCAAAAACCCTCATTCCACCCCACATAAAAGGAGGTCTCATCATCATGGGGTGCATCATATTCACCATGACAACGGTGTTGCGCTGTGCATTGATATTGATATTATTGTTGTTGCCAATATTTATATTATTACCTCCTGGACGGGATGGCCTTCCTACATTGCTACCTCCTGGATTTCTATTGCCATCTCTGATATTTCCCCTATCTGCTCCCCCCCTGTCATTACCTCCTCTATTAGCTGTCCTATTCCCGGCTCTATCGGAAGCAGCTTGATTACCTCTGTTTACATCCCCCCTGTTTCTTTGATCTCTTGCAGAATTGATAGACCTATCTTGGGTGGCATTTTGGGTATTGACCCTTCTATCAGTGGATCGCTGCGCGCCACCATTGATATTTCCCCTTTGTGGATTGTTCATACCCGGGTCACCAGGCCTGCTGTCCGGTGCAGTTCCTTGACGATTGGGTACATTGGATGGCCTTGAAGAGGGTGATGTGGAAGGTCTTGAGGGAGGAGTAGCCGGTCTTGCAGCTCCTTGTCTTGACATATTTCCTCCAGGTGATGCAGCTCTTGAAGCCCCAGCCGCCCTCGCAGAAGAAGGATGGTTCATCCTTTGGGCTTCCATGGTAGTAGGGTTGAAAAAAAAGAAAAGCAAAATTAAACCTAAAAGGGATATTTTATGGAAAGATTTTAAGGCCATCATTGGTCGGAAATATTACTGTAAGTGGATGATTTAGAAAGGATACTGACTCTACTGGCACTTTCAGGCACCACAAAGTCAAACATGGCATCGGGAAGTATGGGATTCAATGCCCAATTGGAAAACACACCCTCAAACTGAAGGGGTTTATCTGCAGTAAGATCATGGATCAAATAGCGTATAGGCAGTGTGAAGGTATCATTACTTATCCAAATCTGTACATTTGTATCTTTTCCATAGGCGATAATGTGATGGGCTTCTACATCATTGATTTTCACCAAACCTTCATAACCTATCCACTCATGGGTCTCCAGCAAATCATCTGTGAAACCTGGATAAAAGAAATCTGCTGCCGGAAATTCCAAATCATATTCTTGGTTCACAAAATCAATAGTGGCCATAATATTATCAGGCGTTTCAATAAATCCATACTGATTGGTATTTACAGAATAATAGAGCAATAAGTCTCCATTGTACCAGTAACCGGTCTTACCTATCGATCCTTCATTTAAAACATGCATCTTATCTGGTCCGACCATATAAACTTCATGTTTGTGAAAACTTTTAATGAAGCCTTTTTCCTGATCAAATTTTTCATTTGAGGTATGAACTGTAAAACTACAGGAATTCAGATCTCCTATGATTTCGCTCATTCGGTCCAAAATGATTATTGCACCCGGATCTACATGAGACTCCCTAGACTTACCTTGAATCAGAATGGTACATAAAAACGCCCACAAAAATATTTTTTCCATACTGCTGAAATTTATTACCTTAAAGATAAACCAAGATCAGCGCATTCCATTACAATAAGGATTGGTTTGAATGCAGTTATTGCAAATAATTATTGAATTTTGGCAAAAAATATCGAATACACCTTCCGTTTTACCTAATTTTAACGGAATATTATGTTTTATATTTAGTCCATTTTTAGGGACAATTGAGCTTTAATTCTCATTTTAAAAATTTAATAACCAACCAAAATAAAAATCTATGAAAACCAGAATTATTTTAATTGCAGCCTTATTGTTAAGTCCCGCTTTTCTTTGGGCCCAATCCATTGATGATGAAATCACCTTGATACAAAGTGCATTTGGCATGGAAAGGCGGGCATTGATTGAAGGGTATATGGGTTATGATAGAAACGCGCAATTTTGGACCGTCTATGAAAAGTACGAGACTGAGAGAAGGTCACTTATTCGGGATAGAATAAAAACCATCAACGATTACCTTGAAAAATTCGATAACCTTAACGATGCAGATGCAGATGCCATTGCCAAATCAGTAATCCGTAATAATGCAGCTATAGCTGCACTACATAAAAAGTATCAAAAGCAGTTCAATAAAGTAATTT
>SLGN01000045.1 GCA_007123695.1 Verrucomicrobiales bacterium | reverse complement strand
GCGCTGCGGGAGAAACGCGCCAGAGGCGGCTAGGCCCACGGCAGCTTCCACTGGCCGGGCACGGCGAGCTCGTAGTTGCCGTCGGGTCCGGGCTTCACCGGGGCCTCGGCGTTCATGTCGAACTCTTCGGGCATGATGCTGAAGTCCGACGCGACGGCGTCGTCCCACTTGACCTCCTGTCCGCTGTAGGTGGCGAGACGCCCGAGGACCGAGGTGAAGGAACTCTTCGCCCCGTAGTAGGCGTCGTTTTGCGGGATGTCCTCGAGGATGCAGCGGTGGAGGTGGTCGTGTTCGACTTGGTAGGGATTGGGATCGCCCTCGCGGGGGGCGCGGTATTGCCATTTGACCTCGCCCTTGAAGTCGGTGATGCGGCCTTGGGCGAGATGGAGGATGCCGTCGGTGCCGTGGATCTCTTCCGCGACGCGGCTCCAGGTGCCTTCGATGTGGCGGCATTGGCTGTTCATCACGGCCCCGCCGAACTCGTCGCCGTAGCGGAACTCGACGTAGTGGTGGTCGAAGATCTCGCCGACATTGAGCGGCTCGGTCCCGGCACGCCCGCCCATGCCCTGGGCGACGACCGGGTTGCCGCCCATGACCGGGTCGCCGCTGACGAACCAGTTCATGACATCGATGTTGTGGACGTGCTGTTCGGAGATGTGGTCGCCGCAGAGCCAGTTGAAGTGGTACCAGTTGCGCATCTGGTATTCCATCTCGGTCCAGCCGGGCTCGCGTCCGACGATCCAGGGCCGCCGCCCGTTCCACCACACCTGGCCGCCGCGGAGGTCGCCGATGAGCTTCTCCTCGTGGACCTTTTTGAAGGCTTCGAGATAGACGTTCTGGTAGTGGCGCTGCAGTCCGACAACGACCTTGAGCTTCTTCTGGTCGGCCGACTTGGCCGCCTCGATGATTTGGTTGAAGCCCTTGGCATCGACGCAGACGGGCTTTTCCATGAAGACATGCTTGCCCTGCTGCACGGCGTATTCGAAATGGATCGGGCGGAATCCGGGAGGGGTGGCGATGACGACGAGGTCGCATTCGTCGATGACGCCTTTGTAGGCGTCGAAGCCGGCGTATTGGCGGCTCTTGGGCACGTCGATCTGGCCGGACATTCCTTCCTTCTCGAGCTGGGCCTGGACTTTGGGAAGGCCGGCGCCGCGGCGTCCGCCACCCTCGATCTTGTCCTGGAAAGCGTCGGCGACGGCTACGAGTCGGGCGCTGTCGCTCGCGGTGAGGTTCTGGATGATCGCCCCGGAGCCGCGTCCGCCGACCCCGACGAGGCCGACCTTGACCGCATCGCTGCCTGCAACTTGGGCGGAGAGTTCCACCGGCAGGGCGGCTGCCGCGCCTGCGGTGGCGGTGCCTGCGACGAAGCGGCGGCGGGAAAGCGGGGGAGCTGGGGTGGTCGGCTGGGCGGAGTCGGGAGTGGGGGGTTCGTTCATCTTGGCAGGGTCGTCGGATTGGGCGCGGAATGCCTCCGCGCGTGGTTTTCGGAGATTCGTGCTTTTCTCAGGTTAGCAAGTCTTGGGCGGGAGCGCAAACCCTTCCCTGCGCCTTCGTCCGTCTCATAATTTTTGACATCGAAGGGGAGAATTGCGAGAAGCGCGTTGCCTCACGCGATGCGCCAGTTTGGATCGATGTCGCCGTCGAGGGGCGAGGGGGCGATGCCGGCCTCGCGGCGGCGTGCGGCGGCGAAGGCGATCATGGCGGCGTTGTCGGTCGAGTAGGCGGGGGCGGCGAGGAGGATTTCGACGTCGGCCCGCGCGCCTTCCTCCGCGATGCGCAGGCGCAGGCGCCGGTTGCAACTGACGCCGCCGCTCACGGCGGCGAGGCGGCGCCCGCTGCCAAGGCAGGCGGCGAGCAGCTTGGAGACGAGCACATCGACGACCGCTTCCTCGAAGGAGGCGCAGAAATCGGTCAGTTCCGCCCCCTCGGGAACGTGGCCGAGGCGTTCGATGGCGTAGCGGGCAGACGTCTTGAGGCCGCTGAAGCTGAAGTCGAGATCGCCGCTGCGAAGCATGCTGCGGGGAAATTCGAAGGCGTCGCGCCGACCGGTCTCGGCGAGGCGGGCGACGACGGGACCGCCGGGGTAGGGGAGTCCGAGGAGCTTGCCGACCTTGTCGAAGGCCTCGCCGGCCGCGTCGTCCTTGGTCGAGCCGAGCAGCCGGTAGCGCCCGACGCCCTCGACATCGACGAGCAGGGTGTGGCCGCCGCTGACGACGAGGGCGACGTGGGGTTCGACGGGGCGGAAGGGGTGGAGAAAGGGCGAGAGCAGGTGGCCCTCGAGGTGGTTGATGGAGAAGAAGGGTTTGCCGAGGCCGACGGCGAGCGCCTTGGCGAAGGTGTCGCCGACGAGAAGCGAGCTGGCCAGTCCGGGACCGGAGGTGGCGGCGACGATGGCGAGGTCGCCGGGGCCGCATTCCGCCTCGGCGAAGGTCGCTTCGACAAGGGGGCGCAGATCGAGGCTGTGGTTGCGCGAGGCGAGCTCCGGAACGACCCCTCCGTAGGGGGCGTGGAGCTGGATCTGCGAGGCGACCTTGCTGGCAATCGGCCTGCCGGACTCGTCGGCGAGGGCTGCGGCGGTCTCGTCGCAGGAGGTCTCGATGGCGAGGACGAGCGAGGAGCTCATGCCGTAAGCGGCCGCAGGGAGAGCCAACCGGCGCTAGGGCTTGTCACCGGACGGTGCATCGGGCTTTTCCGGTGCATCCGGCGCGGGCTCGGATTTCCGATCCTCGTCCGGGGAGGACCTAAACGGT
>SLGN01000060.1 GCA_007123695.1 Verrucomicrobiales bacterium | reverse complement strand
GTCCCTCCGGTATGCCGCTTCCGTCCTGGAAGGGACGGAGAGGGAGTCAGCGACCTCCCTGCCTGATCTCGGATCCTTCGAAGTAGACTCGGATCCGGTAGATGGTATTGGGGCGGAATTCGATTTCGCCGGTGTGGACGTTGACCCGCTCGGGGATTTTGGTGAGCTGCTTGTCGACCACGGCGTGGTATCCCCGGTCCGAGAAGACGTCGATCAGCATGGTCAGGGCGAGCGGATCGGAGAGGATCTCGTCCTCGTTGTTGATCACCGCCCGCCCCGAAATCGCGTGCCGTTCGATGATCGGCATGAACTTCGACTGGATCAGTTCCACGACCTTGACGAAAAGCTCGCGATGCTCCCTCGCGTAGCTATCGAGCCGGCGCACGAGCTCCTGCCGCGCATGCACGATGATGTCCTGCGCCAAAGGCAGATCGCGGATGATCTCGAAGGTGCCCGGCTCGAGTTCCAGCGAGCTTTGGTACTGGAGTTCCTTGAGGATGTTCTGCTCGACCTCGGCAAAGCTGCCCTGAGCGTTGACGAGGTGGTAGAAGAAGACCTCGCGCAGCGATTGGAGCGCCTCCCAGGTGCTTTCCTTGAACACACGATAGCGATGCTTCGCCGCCTCGACGTCGAGGTCGGTGGGACGCAGCTCCTGGACCTCCCCCACCCCGCTGGCGCGGACCTCCTCGTTGTGCTTGGCGATCTGCCGACCCCGGTGGAGCTGGCGCTCCACGCTCGTCTTCTCGTCGATGAAGAGCACCATCACATGGGTCGTCGGCCTGCGGAAGTGCTCGGCCAAAGGCGTTTTGGCGTATTTTCGGTGGAGCGCCGTCATCTTCTTGACGAGCAGCTTCATGCACTCCACCTGGACCTCGGTCCGGGGAAATCCGTCGAGAATGGCTCCGTCGCGGAACTCCGGCTCCAGCATCTTCCGGAGCAGAATCCCGATCACTTCGCGGTCGCCCACCAACATCCCCTTGTCCTTGAGGCTCCGGGCCTCGGGACTGTCGAGCAGCGAACTCACCACGATCGGCGGGCAGGTGAAGCCCCGCGCCTTCATGATGAAGCCCGTGTTCGTCCCCTTGCCCGCCCCCGGAGCGCCGCCGAGCAGGATGATCTCCTTCGGAAAACGCAGGTTTTCCTGCCCATACTCCTCCACCAGGGCCTTCCAGACCGCCGTGAAGATGACCTGAGCGTCCTTGATTTCGACCTCCGCGAGGTTCGCTGCCGGAGCGGGATCCGATTCCATTTCTCCCATGCCCTGCCTTTCCCCTCTTTTCCAACGTCCGCAAGCACAAAATGGCGTCCCCGCGGCACCGCCGCCCCAGCCTCAACCCACCGGCAACCGGCAAACATGTCCGGTTGCTGCGGAGCGGCGGACGTGCTACACGTCGCCTAGCAAAATGGCAGCTATTCAGGACATTCAACTGATCGGAGAGGAGGTGGCGGTCCGCTGGGACGACGGGTCCGAGACCTACCATCGCATGGACCGGCTCCGCTCTCTCTCGCCCAGCGCCGAGACGGCGGGCGAGCGCGATCTCTTCGGCAAGGACATCGGCGGGAACCAGCGCGGACGCGACTTTTCCGGAGTCACCGTCACGGCCTGGAACCGCGTCGGCAGCTACGCCATCCAGTTCCGCTTCTCCGACGGGCACAACACCGGTCTCTACACTTTCGACTATCTCCGCGAGATCGCGGATCCCACCTAGCGCTTGATGATCCCCAACGTACTTGCAGAAAGATACGCCAGCCCCGCGATGAAGGCGGTCTGGTCGCCGGAGGGCAAGGTCCGCCTCGAGCGGGAGCTCTGGATCGCGGTAATGAAGGCGCAGCGCGACCTCGGACTCCCCATCCCGGAGGAGGCCATCGCCGCCTACGAACAAGCCCTCGACCGGATCGACCTCGCTTCGATCGACGCTCGCGAGCGGATCACGCGCCACGACGTGAAGGCGAGGATCGAGGAATTCTGCGAACTCGCCGGCCAAGAGCAGATCCACAAGGGCATGACGAGCCGGGACCTCACCGAGAACGTCGAGCAGCTCCAGGTCCACCGAGCCCTCCGGGTCGTGCGCGTCTCGACCGCCGCCGCGCTCCACCGCCTCGCGCGGCGCAGCGAGGAATTCCGCGATCTCGTCGTCACCGCGCGCACCCACAACGTCGCCGCCCAGATCACCACTTTCGGCAAGCGGCTCGCCACCTTCGGCGAAGAGCTGCTCCTCGCGGCGCAGAGCCTCGACCGCCTCCTCGCGGCCTACCCGGTGCGGGGGCTCAAGGGCGCGGTGGGAACCCAGCTCGACCAGCTCAGCCTCTTCGAGGGGGATTCGGCCAAGGTCGCCGATCTCGAGGCCCGCCTCGCCGCCCACCTCGGCATCGGCGAACTCTTCGCCAACGTCGGCCAGGTCTACCCGCGCAGCCTCGATCTCGAGACCGTCGCAGTCCTCAACCAACTCGCCTCGGGTCCGTCCAGCTTCGCCAAGACGCTGCGGCTCATGGCCGGACACGAACTGGCCGGCGAGGGGTTCGCCAAGGGCCAGGTCGGCTCCTCGGCCATGCCGCACAAGATGAACAGCCGCAGTTGCGAGCGCATCAACGGCTTCAAGACCATCCTCGGCGGCCATCTCGCCATGGCTGCGGCGCTCGCCGGCGACCAGTGGAACGAAGGCGACGTCTCCTGCTCGGTGGTGCGCCGGGTCATGCTGCCCGATGCCTTCTTCGCCATCGACGGTCTGCTCGAGACCTTCCTCACCGTGCTCGGC
>SLGN01000269.1 GCA_007123695.1 Verrucomicrobiales bacterium | reverse complement strand
CCCCGACCCAACCCTCTTTGGTCCCCGTCCCAACCCTCTTTGGTCCCCGACCCAACCCTCTTTGGTCCCCGTCCCAACCCTGTTTCCCCAACCCGCCTCCCTGCCATGCTCGCCGACATCCTTGTCCGCTACATCCATTTCCTCTCCCTTGCGGTCGTGTTCGCCGCCCTCATCGGCCAGCATGTCCTGCTCAAGGGCACGGTGCCCCGCTCCACCGTGGCGCTGGTGCAGCGCTTCGACCTCGCCTACGCCATCGCCGTGATCGCCGTCCTCGCCACCGGATTGCTGCAATGGTTCTCCGGCAGCAAGCCCGCCGCCTTCTACTCCTCCAATCCCGTCTTCCACACCAAGCTCACCCTCTTCCTCGCCATCGGCCTCGTCTCGATCTACCCGAGCGTCTTCTTCGGCAAGCACCGCAAGGGCGACCCTGCCGAACTCGTCGAGATCCCCAAAGGCATCGTCTGGAGCGTGCGCATCGAGCTGCTCCTGCTCGCCCTGATGCCGCTGCTTGCCGTCCTCATGGCCAAAGGCCTTGGCATCCCCCTCGCAAAGCCATGATCCACCTCCGGCCCGAGCCGCTCCGCCCCTACGAACAGGCGGTCGCGGACCTCGGCACCGACCAGCTTCTCCCCATCGGCGGACGCCGCATCCACGTCCGGCGCCGTGGCCGCGGCCCTGCCCTGCTCCTCCTCCACGGGCTCGCCGCCTCCTCCTACTCCTTCCGCGAGCTCTATCCCCGGCTCGAAGGCGAGTTCGAACTCGTCGGCGTCGATCTCGACGGATTCGGCCTCACCGAACGCCCCCGCGATCCTGCGGCCTACCGCATCGAACGCCAGGCCGAAGTTCTCGCCCAAGTCCTCGACCGCCTCGGCATCGCGAGCGCCCACGCCCTCGGCCACTCCTACGGCGCCGCCGTCGCCGCGACCCTAGCCAAGCAACAACCCGGGCGTCTCGGCCGCCTCGTCCTCGTCAGCCCGGCCGCCTCCTTCGATCCGCTGCCCTGGTATCTGCGCATCCGCCCCGGCCAAGAGGCGCTCTACCGCCTCGCCCGCGGCCTGATCTCCGACCCCGACCGCTACCGCCGCGTCGCCGGGCGCGCCTTCCACCGTACCGAAGCCTTTCCCGAAAACGTCGCCGAAACCTACCGCTCGCACCTTCTCGTGGAAGGCCTCCGCGAGACTTGGTACGGCTTCCTCCGCCAGATGCGCGATCCGCGCTTTCCCGGCAGCGCCTTCGACGGCTTGCACCACCCCGTGCTCGTCCTCGCCGGCGGAGCCGACCGCATCGTGCCGCCCGAAAAATGCGAGGCCCTGGTCCGCCGCCTTCCCGCCGCCAGCCTCGAAATCCTCGACGGATGCGGACATTCCGCGCCCGAGGAACAGCCCGACGAAGTCGCCGCCGCCCTGCGACGGTTTCTCGGAACGCACGCCCCGCCCTGAGCCGGGCGCCCCCGCTCAGCGCAGCCAATCGGGCACCTCGCCGTCGCCCGTCGGCTCGCCTCCGAGAATCCAGGCAAGGTTGAACCGGGCGAACTGCATCGCCGTGTAGCGCCCCTCCGGACCGCCTTCGAACAGCAGATAGACCACCCCCTCCTCCGGCGTGCCCGGCCGCCCCGCGTCGAGCGACGAATAGGCGCTGTGCCCCTCGTTGACGAGGCGTTTCACTGGCCAGGTCCCGCCGCCGTCGAAGCTCGCCCACACCGTGAGCCGCTCGCGGTCGCCGCCGGCCGTGTCGGCATTGCTGTAGACGAGGATGTCGCGGCCCTCCACCGGCAGCCGCACCAGCCCGCCCTTCATCCCGTAGCCCCGACCGTAGCCGCCGCCATCGACCAGCACCGCACTCGTCCGCAGCCCCTCCCAAGTCTCGCCGCCATCCTCGCTCCACGCCTCCCGGCGGTAGATCTCGTCGGGACGCAGCTCGCGGGCCTTCGCCTTGTCGTAGAATCCGCTGCAGCTGCGGCTGTTGAAATAGAGCCGCCCGTCGGAAAGCTCGGCGATGGCCGCCTCCTCCGTCGTCGCCTCCGGAAACAGTCCGCTCACCCGCCACGTCGCCCCTCCGTCGTCGCTGTAGACCGCGCAGCTGTGGATTCCATCGACCGGCTTGCGGTCCGACGGATGCTCCTTGGCGAGGGGGCGGAAAGTCGCCGAAACAATCAGCCGCCCCCGCCGCGGACCATGCCGCAGAGTCAGTCCGCCCTCGCTCGCATTCGCGTGGAGGAAGTAGAAGCGGTCGTCGTCCTTCAACGTGTTCGCGCCGCGCTTCTTGAAGCCGGTGCGCTCCATCCACTTCATCACCTCGTTGGGCTTCAGCACTACCACATCCTCCGCCCAGCTCGTGCCGTGGTCCCGGCTGCGCCAGACCCGGTCCCGGCCGTCGGCGAGCGACAGCACCAGAATATCGCCGCTGCCCTCGTCCACGATGAAATTGCTGTCGAGAAAGCCGAAGGGCACCTCCACCGGCTCGCTCCAGGTGCGCCCGCCGTCCCCGCTGCGGGAGAGGAGCTTGTCGTAGTTGCGCATCGCCAGGACGGTGCCGTCGAGAGCCACCGCCAGATAGGGCTCGCGCACCCGGTCCTCGCCCTCGAACACCGTCGTCTTCTCCAGGAAAGGCTCTCCCAGAAACGGCTCCAGCCCGCCCTCGAAGGCCCGGCCCACGGCCTCCTTCGACGACTTTTCCTCCCCTCGCGCCCACGGCGCTGACGCGACCGGGACAAGCAGGGCGAGCACAAGCCCGGCGGTGGAGAGAATGTCGGACAGGT
>SLGN01000658.1 GCA_007123695.1 Verrucomicrobiales bacterium | reverse complement strand
ATGCGCTGCAGCAGGGCCTCGGCATCGGCGATGCGGTTGTCCCAGTAGACCTGATTCTGGAGGCGGCGCGATTCGAAGGGAGTGCCAGGCAGACCGAGGATGCCGTGGAGGAAGGCGCCGCGCCGGTAGTAGAGCAGCACTCCCCGCGGCGAGAGCGGGTGGATCGCGTAGAGCGCCACGGGCCGGCCGGCGAAGTCGAGCTCGATCCGCGCGGCCGGAGGCAGGGATTCCCCGGCCCCCTTGGCATCGAGCCGCTCCGCCGAGAGAATGGGATAGCGGCTCAGCACCGTGAACTCGCCCACGTCGATCCCATGCTCGAAGAGCTCGTAGCCTTCCGCGACGGCGTAGAGGGCGGCCCGGTTGCCCGATTCCTGCAGTACGATCACGTCCGGTTCGACCAGATTCTTGAAGGGCTGCAGGCTCTGCCCCATGTGCTGGCCGCGGTTGTAGGTCAGCACGGTGATCGTCTCGCCCGGCACCGCGGACTCCCTCGGCGGAGGCGTCCCGCCACGGTAGCCCATCGCCGAGACGAAGAAAAAGGCGCCCGCCCCCACCAGCGCCACCGCCGAAATCCAGCGCCGCCAGAGCAGAGCCGCCGGCAGCAGGCAGAGCGCGGGCAGCAGAAACAGCACGCGCGGGAGATAGAGAAAGAAGGCCAGCGTCAGATTGCGCTCGCCCACGGCGGAGAGCGCCCAGGCCAGCGCCACCGTCGCCAGCGCCGTCAGCGCGGCCGCCAGCGCCACCGCGCGACCGAGCCACTTCCAGAGCGTGGGCAAACACCCCCGCATCGAGACTGGTGCCGGTTGCGGGGATACGTCAGATGCCTTGGAGGCTGGCGGGAGATCGACGGACATGCAGGAGCGCTGGCGGAGGAAAGGCCCGACAGACCTTCGTCCCGAACGCGGTCTGCCGGTGCCGCGAAGCGGTCACATCCCGAAGCGTGCCTTCGCCAGCGCGAGGCAGACCATGGTCAGGATTGCGAGGATCGCGAGAACGATGAGGGACTCGAGGATCGTGAACCCCCGGTCCCTTCCCATGTCGGATTTCATGCTCAGGTGCTTGGTTGGAGACCGAATCGTCGCGAATTTGACACAGGAAGCAAGAAAAGTCTCTGAAATACGAGGCCGTTTCGAGTTCGGCAAGAAAATTGCTTGACCTTCTCGCCCCTTGCAGCAATGAACCTCCAACAGTGCAGGACTCAAGAAAAGACTGTTGGAGTTACGAAATTTCTGATAGCTTTGGAGCCTGTTGTTTACGGAAAATATGAACCATGACTTTCCCCGAGGCCTCCAGCGCCGCTCCAGATCCGGCAAAGGTCCCATTCGGAAGGGTCTGAAATCGCCTAATCCTGCCCCCTCGGCAATCAAAGAATCCTTTGCCAAGACTCGACTTTTCGCTTAGATCTCACCCGACCGCCTCTCCTTCGCCGCATCGACCCATTCCGCATCGCCCCCGCACGGAAGAAGGTTGTGTTCGCGGGGCTCGGCTACCCATGAACGCCCCCCTACAGCGCATCATCAGCCCATCCCTGGCGCTCCTCGCCGGATGTGCGGCCCTTTGCGCCATTCTCGCTGTCGCGGGACCGTCCCGCGGCGAAGACGCGGGCGTGCCTCCTTCAGCGCCGTTCCCGGATGGTTCCCCCAAGCCTAGGAGCGATCCCTCTCTCGCGAAGCTCTCCGGAGCCGCCCAGGCAACCAGATGGCGCATGTCCTCCGCCCAAGCCGAGGCCCCGAAAGCGCTCCCCCCGGCAACTTCCCCATCGGCTGCAAGCGGGAACGGGGGAGACGCCCGCCGTCACGATTTCTTCCAGCGTGCCGCCGAGACGCTCCATCGCGAGGTCCCGGCCTCCGAGGTTCGACCTTCCCATGGCGAATCCGAGTTCGGTCGCTTCCAAGTTCCTTCGGGCACGCTCGGGGGCTACGAGAGCGGCGGGAGCACCGACTACACTACCCCCGCTCCGCTGGAGTCCCCCAGCATCGACGACACGGCCGAGGAACGAACCGCTCGAGCCGCTCCGACCCCCCGCCAGCGCCCCCGCCCGCTGTGGCAGCCCAGCTTTGTCGAGACCCTCGTCCCGACCCAGAGCCGACGCTCCGCTCCGAACAATTGGTCGTATCCCGAGACGGGGAGCTACGGCGGGCGCGGATATGATTCCGGGGAAACGCTCGAGACCGGCCAGTTCGAGGCCCTGCCGGAGCGGGGCGTCGTTGTTTCGGACGAGGCGCCGGGTGCTTACGCAGTCGCCGAGTTCGAGCCGGCGCCGTCGCCGAATGCTCGCTCTCCATGGCTCGCATTTGGCCGGGGCGAAGAATACCAGCAGAATCCGTGGGGGGCCCGCTACCCTTCCGGACGCTTCCGCGGTCCGACCATCCCGTCCCGATTTGGTTCGGTAATGGGGGAAGTGCGCCACATGCAACCCACTTCCGTTCGGTCGGTAGCGTTCTACGATGTCCGGAATCCGGCGGGGCCCTACGTCTACGAATACGAAAACATCGACGATCCTTTCGAGGACTTGGACGAAGCGACCGCTCTCGGCGAAACGCGCTTCCGCGTTCAGGCCGGTTTCCCGCCGATGCGTCAGTGGTACGACCCGAACATGGCCCATTTCAAGGCCGGTCCCCTCTACTTGGAGGCCCTCTGGGCCGAGACCGGGTTCCTCTACTCGAACTACCGCGGAACCGCCCAGTTCCCCTCCGGACAGGAGGATGGCTGGCTCGGCTACGCCAGTTTCGCGATGCGCGGTGCCGCCCATGTCGAGAT
>SLGN01000061.1 GCA_007123695.1 Verrucomicrobiales bacterium | reverse complement strand
AGCATGGACCTCTCCCATACAGCCCCGATCAGACCGCTGAACCAAAGGGCGCGGATCGAGCCCGCCACCCTCGACGACCTCCCGCTGCTTGTCGATCTCACCGTAGCCCTCTTCGAGATGGAAGAGGATTTCGTGCCCGACCGGGCCAAGCAGGAACGCGGTCTCCGCGCCATCCTCGAGCAGCCCAGCCGCGGGCGCATCTTCGTGGTTCGCACCGACTACGAGATCATCGGCATGGTCAACGTCCTTTTCACCATCAGCACGGCGATGGGCGGCTTCGTCATCCTGCTCGAAGACGTCATCGTCCATCCCCACTTCCGTCGGCAGGGCTACGGTTCCCAGCTCGTCGGATACGTCATCGATTTCGCCCGGCGCAAGGATTTCAAGCGGATCACCATCCTCACCGACAGGATCAGCGAGGAAAGCCAGCGATTCTTCGAGAAACTCGAGTTCCGGCATTCGAGCATGATCCCGATGCGGCTGAATCTGGAAGGCTGAAGGCCGAACCTCTCCGACCTTTCCATGACGGTGGGCGAGCGGCAGTGGCGTCTGGTGGAGGACTATTCCATCGTGGCCGATCCCCGCGAGCGGTTCCAGATCATCGTTGAGACGGCCGCTGCTGCGGCTCCCGCCTTTCCCGAAAAAGCCCGCGTCGATGCGAATCTCGTGCCCGGCTGCGCGTCGCGTGTCTGGCTCGAGGCTGTCGCCCTTGCAGACGGCACAGTCGCGGTCTGGATCGATTCGGAATCTCCGGCTCTGCGAGCCATCGGATCGCTGCTCGCGCGGGTCTACTCCGGCGCGCCTCCGCAGGAAATCCTCGAAACCGAACCGTTCTTCATCGGGAAGCTCGGCATCGACCGGCTCCTCACCCCGACAAGGCAGCGCAGCTTGAGGCGTCTGCGGGAGGGGATCGTCGCAAAGGTTTCGTTCCTCGCCGCTGCCGGTACATGATCGATTGCCATCTTCATCTGCAGGATCCGCTCCTTGCACCCAAGGTCGATGAGATTTTCGCAGTGACCCGTCCCCTCGGCATCACCCGGATGGTCGTCAGCGGAACACGACCCGGAGACTGGGATGCCGTCGAGGCTCTCGCGTCCGCCCATTCCGAGATTCTCCCCCAATTCGGTCTCCACCCCTGGAGAATCGACCAAGCCGAAGCGGATTGGCTCGGTAGCTTGGAAAACCGGCTACGGAGCTGGCCCGAGGCCGGAGTCGGCGAGATCGGCCTCGACCGATGGATCAAAGGCAGCGACTTCGCCCGGCAGAAGGAAGTTTTTTCGGCCCAGCTCGAACTCGCCCGTCGGCTGCGGCGTCCGGCCACGGTCCATTGCCTGCGTGCGTGGGGAGGCTTGCTTGAGGCCATCGACCGGACTCCCACGCAAACCGGGCTTCTTCTGCACTCCTATGGCGGTCCGGCGGAATTGGTTCCTGCCTTCGTGGGTAGGGGCTGCTATTTCTCGCTATCGGGCTACTTCTTCCGCGAAGGGAAGGAGGCCAAGCTCGCTGTCTTCGACTCGGTGCCGACCGATCGAATTCTGCTGGAGACCGATGCCCCCGACATGGGGCCGCCACCGGAGATGCGACGCTATCGGATTCGCGCCGGGCGCCGGTCGTTTGCCGAAATCCCGGGAGACGAACCCAACCACCCCGCCAATCTGGCCGCTGTCTACGAGGCCTTCGCGACAAGGAAGGGAATCGGATTGGGCGAAGCGGTCGCTCTCACCGAGCGCAACTTCACCTCCTGGCAGTCGCTGGGGCGCGGTCGATGAGCCCGATCAGCGCGAGACGGCGCGGTGGATTGTTTCCCGCAGGCTTTCCATGTCGTAGGGCTTCGCGAGGGCAAAGGCGAAAAGCTCCGAAGGCGGGGGACCGCCGTCTTCGAAGTTCCCGCTCGTCGCCACAAGCCGGACCTCGGGATCGAGCCGCCTGATTTCCGCAGCCGTTTCCTCACCGGAGATTCCATTCGGCAGAGTCATGTCGAGCAGCACCGCGTCGATCTGCTCGTCGCTATACAGATGCTCGCGGAAAATCGCCAGAGCCTTCTCGCCGCTTCCCGCAACCAGCACCTCGTGCCCGAAATGGCGCAGCAGGGCCGAGGTCGAGCGCGAGACTCCAGGCTCGTCGTCGACGACGAGAACGCGACCGGGGCCGGGGCCGGCGTTGGAACGCTGCACACCGCAGGACGTCGAAGCGGTCCGGGCCTGGGCGGCGTTGTCGGTCCAGACATGGTCGCCGTCGGGCCGCGCTTCGGTCGAAGGGAGGAAAACGAGGAATTCGGTGCCCACTCCGACCTTCGACGCAACGCGGATCGCGCCGCCGTGGTTCTCGACGATGGCCCGGCAGGACGCCAAGCCGAGACCGTTGCCGCTCACCTTTGTGGAGAAATCCGGCTCGAAGATCAAGGGAAGATGCTCCTGCGTGATGCCACAGCCCCGGTCGCGGACCGAAGCGATCATGTAGTTGCCCGGCAGCACGCCGAACGGATTGCCCGCCGGGAGGTCGGCGCGGGCCGCCGTGATGTCGATCGTTCCGCCCTCCGGCATGGCTTGGCGTGCGTTGATGACCAAGTTGTGGAGGACTTGATAGATCTGGATGGGATCGCCCTCGACACAGGGAAGTTCCTCTGGAACGAAAAGTCGGCAGCGGATCTTCGAACCGGCCGAGCAGAGCCGCGAGACCCGTCCAAGCAGCTCGCCGAGGTGGAAGACGCGGCGGTCTCCGTTCCCTCCGCGGGTGAAGGCAAGCATCTGGCGCGCTAGCATT
>SLGN01000332.1 GCA_007123695.1 Verrucomicrobiales bacterium | reverse complement strand
CGTTCTGGCGATGGCGGCGGTGATGGCGAGCGGTTCCATCAGCCGGTCGTCTGCGCAGAGGGCGATTCGCGAATGGTTTTCGGCATCGTCGAGATTTCCTGCCCGCAGCGCTTCGGTCGCAAGGTACACGTGCTCCATCGCGATGTCCCGAAGCTCCGCAGACGCCGCGTCCACCTCGTCGTAGCGAACCTGGCGATCCAAGCCGACCCACAGCTCGTGGTTCGCTTCCGGTTCGATTGGCTCGGAAAGAGTTGTGACCTCGTCGGCTTCCGCGAGCGTTTCCAGTTCCTCGCTGCCGACCGAGATCGCACCGTGAACGGCGGCGTCCTTGATGGTGAAGGGCGGCAGCAGAATGCGGGGTTGGTCGCCCTTCACTCTGAATACCGGGGGCACGACGGCCGGGAGCATCGTGTCCGGGAGCGCGGCGGCGTATCCGATGATCTCGAGTTCGGCGATGGGGTGGGGATCGTGCATGACGAAAGAAGGAAGGCCGAAACGGAAGCGCGGTCAATCTCCTCCCTTATCTCCCGAGCGGCTTGCCAAAAAGGCGATTTTCCTCTTTCCTGATCCCATGCAAATCAACTACGCCAAAGCCCGGCAACTCTGCAACGATAGCGAGTTCGCTCTTCTCTCCGCGACCAAGCCCGCCGCCCTCTCCAAGCTGAGTCCGGCGGAACTCCGCAAGCTCGTCCCGAGGGCGCGCCGCCTTTCCGACAAGTGGCTGGCGCAGAGCCGCGCCCAAGGGAACTCGACTGACGGGGCCGGGGCCCGCAGCCTGGAGAAGCATGGGCTCTTCAAGGAAGCCCTCGCGAGACTCGAGGCCAAGCTCGCGGCGGCAACGGTGCCCGCAGCGACGACCGCGCCGGCGAAGAAGGCTCCTGCGAAGAAGGCTCCTGCGAAGAAGGCTGCGGCGGCCCGCAAGGCGCCTCCGAAGAAGGCCAGCGCGAAGCAGTCGGCTGCGAAGAAGTCCGCCGCGAAAAAGGCCCGCGCCAAGAAAGCGGCGGCCCGGAAGACGGCGAAGAAGAAAGCAGCGGCGAAGAGCCCCGCTCCCCCGGCGAAGAAGGCTGCCGCGAAGCGCGGCGCCGCGCCCTCCGCCACCAAGCAGGCCAAGGCCCGCGCCATCGGCACCGACCTGCGCCTCGCCGCCAGCGGCAAGAGCAGCCGCATCCGCGGCCACGTCTCGGCCCAGGGTCGCCGCAATCAGGCGGCGAGGTCGGCACGCAAGCGCTGAATCTTCCGTCCGCCTCTTCCTTGGTGCTGCGCCGCGGCGGCTACGCCTCGTCGCCCCGTTTCGCGTAGGCGTCGATGATGCGGGCGACGACGGGGTGCCTCACGACGTCCTCCCCGGCGAAGCGGACGAAGGCCACGCCCTCGACGCCCTCGAGCAGATCGATCGCCTCGAGCAGCCCGCTGCGCCCTTTCGGCCGCAGATCGATCTGGGACGGGTCGCCGGTGACGATGCACTTGGAATGCTCGCCGAGACGGGTCAGGAACATGAACATCTGCTCGCGGCTGGCGTTCTGGGCCTCGTCGAGGATGACGCAGGCCCGCTGCAGGGTGCGGCCGCGCATGTAGGCGAGCGGCGCGATCTCGATGCGGTTCTTCTCGGCGAAGCGGATCGCCTCGGTGCCGTCGAGCATGTCGTTCATCGCGTCGTAGAGCGGACGCAGGTAGGGCAGCACCTTTTCCTCGAGCGCTCCGGGGAGGAAGCCGAGCGCCTCGCCCGCCTCGACGGCAGGGCGCGTCAGGACGATGCGGTCGATCTCGCGGCTCTTGAGCAGGTCGAGGGCGTAGGCCATGGCGAGGTAGGTCTTGCCGGTGCCGGCCGGGCCGATCCCGAAGACAACGTCGTTGCGGTCGAATGCCTCGATGTAGGAGAGCTGGTTGCGGGTGCGCGGCGTGACCGGCGGCTTCGAGCCGCTGCCGAGCAGGCGGCATTCGAAGAGGTCGGCGACGCCGGGGGCGCTTTCGGGGGCGCTTTCGGGAGATTCGGCGATCGTTTCGGCGAGGCTCTCGGAGGCGGCGGAGACGGCGAAGCGGAAGGAATGCGCGTTGATCGTGCCTCCCTTGCGCCGGGCCGATTCGAGATCGGCGAGGGCGGCGGCGGCGGCATCGACCGGGGCGGATTCGCCCTCGAAGCGGATCCAGGAATCGCGTGTCGTCACCCGGATTCCCAGCCGGCTCTCGAGCTCCTTGAGCAGGCCGAGGTCGTCGGCGAAAAGAGCGTGGAGAAAGTGGGGGCTCTCGAATTCGAGGGTCTTCTCGGCCATGGCGGTGGGCTCAGCGGTAGCCGTAGACGAGGCCCCAGTCGAGGATGCCGCTGAATTCGCCGACGTCGCCGACGGGTTCGTTGGCCCCTCGCTCGGCCGCGGTGAGGCCCTCGCCGGTCTTCTCGTAGCTGGCGACGATGCGGATGAAGTAGGTCGCGGTCTTCTGCGGCAGGACGCGGACTCCGGCGAAGGAATCCTTGGCGAAGGATTCGAGGCCGATGGAGTTGCCCTCGCTGTCGAAGATGTCGACCTTGATGGTGGCCCCGGGCCAGCTCGTCGCCGACCAGAACCAGTATTCGTTGCCGCGGAAGAGCTGGTGCCGCACGAGCAGGGGCTGGCCCGGCTCGACCTCGCCCGACCAGTTGTCCTCGCGCACCTCGAAGCCTTGCTCGACGTAGGGGGTGGCCGCCTCCAGGGCGAGGGAGATCGCCTCGTTGACGTAGGCGTGGAGGACGCCCGCGAGCCCGAACGCGGCGGCGAGGGTCGCGGCCGGG
>SLGN01000063.1 GCA_007123695.1 Verrucomicrobiales bacterium | reverse complement strand
TGAGTAGCATGGGCATCCTGCCCATGCATTGTGGCGTGACGTTTCGATAGTGGGATCGACTGAAATCGCTCTGTTGCGGAAGATGAGCTGGGCGTTTGGAGCGAGGGGTGTTAAAGGGTGTTCGGTGCTCAAGCCCGGTGCATGGGCAGGATGCCCATGCTACTTTCAGGAAGGCGAGTCTGGTGGGTAAACTCATTCCATCGTCATCGCCTCGTCGAGGTTCAGCATCAGGCTCGCGACGGTCATCCACGAAGCGACGGCCGGGGCCTTTGCTTCGTCGAGGAGCGGTTGCTGGCCCACACGGGTGAAAGCCACAGCATCGGCGGGGTGCGAGGCATAGTGGTCGCGCGACTTTTCCCATTCCCCCAGCACCACCCGCAGCTCGCGTTCGTCCATCCGCCGCCCCAGCACGCGTTCTGCCAGCACCTGCGCCCTCTCAGTCTCACCGTTCACCGAATCGACCGAATCCGCCAAGACCCGAGCCGCCTCGAGCATCCCTTCGTCGTTGAGCAGGGTCAGGGCCTGGAGCGGCGTGTTCGTGCGGTTCATGGAGACTTCGCAGACGCGGCGCTGGGCGCTGTCGAAGAGGAAGGTCGGGGCGCTGGAGCGACGCCAGTAGGCGTAGAGGGTGCGCCGATACTGGGCGGGGCCGACGCTGGGCTGGTAGGTGAAGCGGCCCATGAAGATCTCCTCCCACACGCCCTCGGGCTGCCAGGGCTTCACGGGCGGGCCGCCGAGGGCGGGATTGAGGAGGCCGGAGGCGGCGAGGGCGTGGTCGCGGATCATCCAGGCGGGGAGGCGGTGGCGAGGAAAGCGGGCGAGAAGCCGATTGTCGGGGTCGCGCTCTAGCAGCTCGGGCGAGACGGCGCCGTCCTGCCGGAAGGTCTCGCTCGTGGCGATCAGCCTCAGGAGATGGCGGAGGTCCCAGCCGCTCTCGACGAGCTCGACCGCGAGCCAGTCGAGCAGCTCGGGATGGGTCGGGGCCTCGCCCTGGAGGCCGAAGTCCTCCATCGACCGGACCAGTCCCTCGCCGAACATCAAGGCCCAGAGATGGTTGGCGACGACGCGGGCGGTGAGGGGGTTCTCGGGCGAAACGAGCCACTGGGCGAGGTCGAGGCGGGTGCGGGTCTTTTCCTCGGCCCAGTCGAGGAGGGCGGGGATGACGCCGGGCGCGACCTCGGGGCCTTTGGCATCCCACACGCCACGCTCGAGGAGATGGGTGCGGCGGGGCTCGGGACGCTCGTTCAGGACCATCACCTTGACCGTGCTGGCGGCCTTCTTCGCCTCGGCGAGCTGGCGCTTGGCCTCGTCGAGCTTCGCGAGGGTGGCTTGGTAGTGGCGGTCCCCGACGAGGTATTGCTGGAAGAGGCGCTCCTCGACCGCGGTCTCGACCGCCGCGCCGCCGCGGCGGGCGGCGGCGATCTCCTCGAGGGGCGAGGGGGCGAGGGACCGCACCGTCTCGCCCGCCTCGTCGGTGACGGAGATGCGGAAGCGGCCGATGTTCGCGTCGCCGTCGGTGGAGCGGTGGAAGAGCACGAGCACGAGCTCCTCGTCGGGCGCGAGGGAGAGCGGCTCCTTCAGCTCGAAGACGGCGGTGTGGGGCGAAAGGGGATCGCCCGATTCGGTGGTCCAGCCGTTGCGGGGATCGTCGTCGAGGGTGTCCTTGACGAGGCCGTAGTTCTTGCCCTTGACCTCGCGCTCGTAGTCGGCGACGGCCCCGCGCATCTCGAGCTCGCGGACCTGGCCGGAGCCGGGCCGCCGGACGAGCAGTTTGACGTTTGTCAGGATGAACTCTCCGCTTTTTCCGCGGGAGAGGCGGCCCTCGCTGTGGGCGGCGTGCGGCAGCACCTCGAGGCGCCATCCGGTGAGGCGCGGGGGCAGGGACTCGGCCGCGAGGGTGACGCGGTAGTCGTCCTGGCGGGGGTTCGGCCCCCCGGTCTGGACGCTGCCGTCGGGCTCGAGGGTGAAGGCGGTGCCTTCGACCGAGGCGAGCCGGGCGGGTCGGACGGTGCGCCAGGCGGCGTAGTCGGCGGGGAGGGCGCCGAGGACCTCCTCGCGCCACTTCGCGAAGCGATCCCGTGCGGCGGCCTTGGCGGCGGCCTCGAGCGGCTGGACCGTCTCGAGGTGGGCCTCCATCTCGGCGACGGCGCGGGCGGCCTTGGGCGATTGGTAGTCGAGGTAGGGCACGGCGCCGGCGCCCGCCTTGCCGTCCTCGGCGATGCTGTCGAAGAAGGCGAAGAGGCGGTAGTAGTCGGTCTGCTCGATCGGGTCGAACTTGTGCGTGTGGCACTGGGCGCAGCCGAGGGTCAGCCCGAGCCAGACGGTGCCGGTGGTGTTGACGCGGTCGATGACGTAGTCGATGCGCGATTCCTCGGGGTCGCGCCCGCCTTCGCCGTTGGTCATGTGGTTGCGGTGGAAGCAGGTCGCGAGGATCTGCTCGGGGGTGGCGTCGGGCAGGAGGTCGCCCGCGAACTGCTCGACGGTGAAGCGGTCGAAGGGCAGGTTGCGATGAAAGGCGTCGACGACCCAGTCGCGCCAGGGCCAGTTGGTGCGCTCGGCGTCCTGCTGGAATCCGTCGGTGTCGGAGTAGCGCGCCGCGTCGAGCCACCACATCGCGAGCCGCTCGGCGTGGTGGGGGCTGGAGAGCAAGCTCTCGATGTGAGATTCGAGATTTGAAATTTGAGATTCCTTCGGCGGCAGTCCCGTCAAGGCGAAGGAAAGCCGTCGCAGCTGCGTGTGCACCGGGGCGGGCGGGGCGGGTTCGAGGCCTTCCCGCGCGAGCTTGGCCCTGACAAAGGCATCGATGGGGTGCCCGGCCCCGTCGGGAAGGGCGGGACGGACGGGACGCTCGAAGGCCCAGTGGCGTCCCCAGACCGCACCCTCTTCGATCCAGCGCCGAACCCTGTTGCGTTCGTCCTCGGTGAGGGGCTTGCGGTGCGAGTCGGGCGGAGGCATCACTTCGTCCTCGTCCTCGCTGAGGATGCGCTGCCAGATCTCGCTGCGGTCGGGGTCGCCGGGGACGATCGCGGCGTAGCCGTCCGTGACCGCCTTCGCCGCGGCCTCCTCGTCGAGCCGCAGGCCGGCCTTGCGGTGGCTGGGGTCGGGACCGTGGCAGTGGAAGCAGCGGTCCGACAGGATCGGCAAAATCTCGCGGCTGAAATGAATCGGCTCGTCTGCGCCCGCCGCGACGACGGCAGCAGGGGCGCCTGCTGCTAGGAGGACGAGCAGGGCGAGGGGGGCGAATGGCATGAAAAGGCGCTGGAGCATTCCGCGTGGCATGGTCGCGAAAGATCGCCGGATATCCGCGCCGGGTCTTGTAGCGTGTTCGGGTTCTTTTGGTATGTTTTGCCCATGAGCGCCGCTCCCGACCCTCCGTCGCCCCTTGCCGGGCTTGCCTCCGGGCTGCCGGCGGCGTCCTTTCTCGCCCTTTTCGACTGCCTCCCCGGCGTGATCTTCTACGCGAAGGATCTCGAGAGCCGCTACATCGCCGCGAACCGCGCCATGCTGCAGGCCAAGGACCTGCGCGAGCCCGGCGAGCTGCTCGGGCGGACCGACCGGGACTTCCATCCCGCCGCCCTCGCCGACGCCTACATCGCCGAGGACCGCCGCATCCTCGAGTCGGGCCGCGCCGTGCTGAACCTGCCCTGGTTCGTGATCGACCGCTCGGGCCGGCCGGGCTGGTTCAACTCGAGCAAGGTGCCGCTGCGCGACGCGTCGGGCGCGCTCGTCGGCGTGGCCGGGGTGCGCTACGCGGTCGAGACGCCGGAGGACCGCGAGCGCTTCTTCCGCGAGCTTGCCCCGGTCGTGCGCCATCTCGAGGAACATCACGGCGAGACCGTCTCGATGGCGCAGATGGCGCGGCTCGCGGGCTTGTCCCCGACCCACTTCAACCGGCGCTTCCGCGGGCTCTTCGGCATGTCGCCGACCCGCTTCCTCCACGCCCTGCGCATCGAGCGGGCCCGGCTCCTGCTGGTGCAGAGCGAGCGCAGCGTCGGCGAGATCGCCATCGAGACGGGCTACCACGACCAGAGCCACTTCACCCGCCACTTCCGGCGCATCACGGGGATCGCCCCGGGAAAATACCGCGCTCAGTTCCGGCGCTGAGGCGGCGGCGGTGCTGCACTGCTCGGCTGCGTCATTTTGGATTCGAAGAATCTTCGGAGTGGGGGAGTATCGGAGTGGGGGAGTATTGGAGTGCTGAATCTCAATCCTCCACCGCTCCACCGCTCCACCGCTCCACCGCTCCACCGCTCCACCGCTCCACCGCTCCACCGCTCCACCGCTCCACCACTCCACCACTCCACCACTCCACCACTCCACCACTCCACCACTCCACCGCTCCAAGGCGCCCGAGTACCGAGATTGCGATGTCGTAGAGTAGATCGCCGGCCCGGCCCGCGCCGTGCCGCGCCGTGCCGCGCCGCCGCGCCACCCCCCCTTCCGCCCCCATGGAAACCGAGCTGCTCCTCCTCCTCTTCCTCGCCGGCCTCGCCGCCGGCTTCGTCGATGCCATCGCCGGCGGCGGAGGGCTGCTGACCGTGCCGGCCCTGCTCTGGGCGGGCCTCGATCCGCAGACGGCCCTCGGCACCAACAAGATGCAGAGCGTCTTCGGCACGGCCATGGCGGTGCGCCGCTACGCCGTCGCCGGTCTCGTCGGGTGGCGCGAGGTTCGCCTCGCCGTGCTCGCCACCTTCGTCGCGGCGGCGCTGGGAACCTGGGCCGTTACCCTGGTGGACAACGCCGTCCTCGCCCGCGTCGTGCCCTGGCTGCTCCTCGGCCTCGCCGTCTACCTCCTCGCGAGCCCGCGCCTCGGCATCGGCACGACGAAGGAGCGGCTCGGCCCCGCCGTCTTCGCTCTGCTCGCGGGGGGCGTCCTCGGCTTCTACGACGGCTTTTTCGGGCCGGGCACGGGGGCCTTCTGGACCCTCGCCTGCGTCGCTCTGCGCGGCATGGATCTGACCCGCTCGATCGCCTACACCAAGGTCGCCAACGTCACCAGCAACGCGGCCTCGCTCGCCGTCTTCCTCTACGCCGGGCTCGTCCGATTCGACATCGCCGGCGCGATGATCGCCGGGCAGCTCCTCGGCGGACGCCTCGGGGCGGGCATGGCGATCCGCCACGGCGCCCCCTTCATCCGCGTCGTCTTCGTCGGCGTCGTAATCGCCATGACCGCCAAGCTGCTCTGGGACCAGTTCGCCGGGTGATGGGTCCTTTTCCCGTGACCTCGGGCGGCGAGGCGCTACCTTGTCGTCCGATGACCCTGACCGACCTCGGCTGGAGCACGTTCTTCGAGGAGGCCTTTTCGCGCTGCGCGAAACCGGGCTGGGTTCCCGCGCGCCTCATCCGCGACAACAAGATCACCTACGGCGCCCTCACCGGCGAGGGCGAGGAATACGAGGTGGTGATGTCGGGAAAGGTCTACCACGACGCCGCCTGCGACGCCGAGCTGCCCGCCGTGGGCGACTGGGTCGCGCTGGAGATCGGTACCGGCGACCTCGACCACGTCATCCGCGCGCGGCTGCCGCGGCGCACCTGCTTCTCGCGCAAGACGCCGGGCCGCAGCACCGAGGAGCAGGTCCTCGCGGCGAACGTCGATATCGTCTGCGTCGTCACCGACGCGGGCACCGACCTGAACCTGCGCCGGATGGAGCGCTACTTCGCCCTGATCGGACGCAGCGGGGCGCGGCCGCTCGTCCTCGTGAACAAGAGCGACCTCCATCCCGCAGCGCAGAACGCCGAGGCCGCCGCGCAGATCCGCGCCCTCTGCCCCGAGGCCGAGGTCCTCGTCACGAGCGCCCGCGACGGGGCCAACGTCGCCGCAGTGAGGCGCTGCCTTTCCCCCGGCGTCTCCATCACCTTCGTCGGCTCCAGCGGCACGGGGAAGTCCTCCCTCGTCAACGCCCTCCTCGGCGAACCCTGGCAGGAGGAGGGCGAGGTCAACGAGGTCACCGGCAAGGGGCGGCACACGACGACGGCGCGCGAGCTCGTCGTGCTGCCGGGCGGCGGCATCCTCATCGACAACCCCGGCATCCGCGAGGTGCAGATGTGGACCGACGAGCGCACCCTGCGCGAGAAGTTCCTCGACGTCGCCGAGATCGCCGCGCAATGCCGCTTCCACGACTGCCGCCACGGCAGCGACGCCGGCTGCGCCATCCGCGCGGCCGTGGCCGAGGGTCGCCTCGCGAAGGAGCGCCTCGAGGCCTTCCTCAAGCTCGACGACGAAGTCGCCGAGCTGAAGCGCCGCCTCAAGAAGCGCAAGATGGCGGTGGAGCGCCGCGCCAAGCGCGACCACCGCGTCAAGGCGCGGAACCTCGCCGACCGCCGCGAGCTCGAGGCCGAGCTGAAGCCGCGGACCACCCATTCCTGATGCCCTGAATTTCTGATTTCCTGACAAATCGACCATGAAGATCGCCAGCGCCCGATTCCTCACGAGCTGCGCCGAGGTGGGGGATTGCCCCCCGCCGGGGCCGCCCGAGTTCGCCTTCATCGGGCGGTCCAACGTGGGCAAGTCCTCCCTCATCAACCTGCTCTGCCAGCAGCATGGCCTCGCGCGGGTCTCCGGCTCGCCGGGGCACACCCGAACGATGAATTTCTACGCGGTCAACGACGAATGGCTCCTCGTCGATCTGCCCGGCTACGGCTACGCCAAGGCGCCGAAGTCCGAGCGCAACCGCTTCAACGACTTCGTCGCCGACTACCTCGAGTTCCGCGAAGGGCTCACCCACGTCTTCGTCCTCGTCGACTGCCGCCACGAGCCCCAGCGCATCGACGTCGATTTCACGACCTGGCTCGCCGAGAAGGGCGTGCCCTTCTCGCTGGTCTTCACCAAGGCCGACAAGGTGAAGCCGGCCAAGCTCGAGGCGAACCGCGCCCTTTTCCTCGCCGCCCTCGCCGAATATCTCGACGGCGAGCCCGCCACCTACGCGAGTTCCGCGCTCGCCAAGACGGGCCGCCTCGAGCTGCTCCGGGCGATCCGCGGGATGCTTCAACCGGTCTAGTCCGCCTTTCCCCATGCCCTCTCCGCAGCGACTCGCCCTCGCCTTTGCCGCCGTCGTGCTTTGCGCCAGCCTCGTCGCGCAGGATCCCGAGTCCGTGACCTCGCGCGAGGACGCCGTCGGCCTGCTCCTGCGCGAGTGGTTCACCGCCGACAGCGCCGCCGGAAACCGGGGCGATTACTACGACAACCGCGACGGCGCGCATTCCCCGCTCGACCTCTCCCGCTACCCCCAACTGCAGCCTCTGCCCTACACCGACCAGCAGCGCGAGGAGAAGCTCGACTTCGGCCCCGCGCAGATGCTGCGGCCCGAGACGGTCGTCGGCAACGCCTCTCTTTCCGGCACCGCCGTCGGCGGCGCGAGCATCCCGCGGCTCGTCACATCCAGCCGCGAGAGCCTCGGATTTCTCACCCGCCAGTATCTGGGCAACCAGCTCTACGTCTATCCCGAGCACCAGGACCACGACCCCGCCGCCGAGGGCGGCCACGGCGATCTCTACGCGACCAACACCCCCTACCTGATCGTCTCGCAGGGATCCTCGCGCTCCGATTTGCCCTTCGTCGAGGCGGTGGCGTCCACCCTCGCGGCCATGCCTCCCGAGGTGAAGGAATCGCTGCGCCGCCAACGCCTCCTCATGCCCGTGGTCCAGCAGATTTTGCGCAGCTCCCTTTCCACCGTGAAGGAACGCGAAGACTACCTCGGTGCCGGCGCGCATCCCAGCGCCTTTTCCACCGAATGGCTCGACGAGGAGCGCATGGTCCGGGCGGCCCAGGCCCTGACCCCGCAGAACTTGCCGCCGGTCTTCCACCTCTCCGTCGTCCACGAACGCCCGGCTCCCCGCGTCGGGATCGACTTCTTCGAAAGCGCGGGGCGCGAGTCCGAGTCCCTCGCCGACGAGGGCATGGCCATCGCCCGCGTCTTCCGCGGGATGGCGCGGGAACGCGAGATCACCGTGCGCGTCGCCCGGCTCCAGCGCTGGTCCGAGCGTCCCATCCGGATCCATTGGAAGCTGCTGCGGGGCGATCCCGCGCTCGTCGGGATCGAGCGATCGACCGACCAGCCCGAGGCCACCATCCGGGTGCGCTGGCACGACGACCCCATTCCCGCCCCCGGTTCCGAGGGGCTCGCCGGCCGCCGTGTCGAGATCGGAGTCTTCGCCGACGATGGCGAACGCTATTCGCCGCCCTGCTTCGTGACCTTCTATTTCCTCCCCAACGAGCGTCGCCGCTACGACGACGAAGGCCGCGTTCTCGAGGCCGACTACCGCTTCGACGGCGCCTTCGTCGATGTCACTCTGACCGCCGCCAAGCCCTGGCGCGACCTGTACCGCTACGACGAGGAAAGCGGTATGCTGCTCGGCTGGACCCGCGAGGGCGAAGGGGAGGGCGGGACGGCCGAGTTCGACGCCGAGGGACGTCTGCTCGCACCGGACGGACCGCGGCCGGTGCGCTACGAGTTGGACGAGGCGAGTCGGACCCTACGCTGGAACGAGGCCGCGCCGTGAAGGCGGTGAAGGCGGTGAAGGCCGCTTAGGTCGGCGAAAGGCTCGGCCCTCCGTCGATTGGGGCTCGACGGAAGGACCGATTTTTGGCAATCTTCTGGGGCATGGAGTGGTCGCGCCGCACCCGACGAGAGATGGACAAAGACGTTTCGAATCTTGGAAATCCCCGCAAGGGCTGGGCTCTCCCCTTGGCTGCGGGCCTCGCTCCGGGAGTGGTCCTCGGGCTCGGGCTGGCGCAGGTCTTGCCCGGCGCCCGCGAGATCAGGACCGAGGCGGAAGCTCCCCGGGCCGTCACCCTTTCCGCGCCCCCGCAGGCAAAGGCATCCGGCGGCGGCGCTCTGGCGGAACTTCTCGAAGGCGACGGGTCCGGCGGGATCGACCGCGACCGCAAGCTGCTTGCCTTCGTCGACGGCGTGAAGCCCGGCGACTTCGCCGAGCGCATCGAAGAGGCCTTCGCGCGGCGGCGCGGGAGCAAGGGGCACGACCTCGTCAGCAAGCTCTACCAGAGATGGACCGAGATCGATCCATCCGCTGCCCTCCGACACGCCGAGGGGCTCACCGGCAGGAACCGCCTCATCGGCCTCGGCATCGTCCTCTCCGCCTGGGCCCAGCGGGAACCCTACAAGGTCATCGCCTGGATCGAGGAGCACGGAAAGGAAGGCGAAACGTCGTCGGGAATCTACGCCGCTCTGCGAAAGATCGCCGAAACCGATCCGGAGGAGGCCATCGCCCTCGCCGAGCGGCGCAAGGGCGGCGGCAACCGGTCTTCGTCGGTTTCCGGCGACAACTGGCACGTCAATATGGGGGGGCTCAACGCCAGCTTCCTCTATTCCGACTGGGCCTCGCGCGACCCCGGGGCGGCGGCGGCGAAGGCGGCTTCCATCCCCAACGCGCAGGAACGAACCAATGTCTTCCTGGCCATCGCCCGCCAATGGGCCGAACTCGACCCCGAGGCGGCGTGGGCCTGGGGCAGCGGTCTGGAGCGCGCGCCCGAGCGAGACCGGGTCCTCCAGAGCATCGTGGGCGGGCTCGTCGCGAACGACGAAACCGACCAGGCCGTCGCCTTCCTCGATTCCCTGCCCGCCGGCCAGGCCCGCAAGTCGGCGTTGGGACAGATCGCCATGGCCATGGCGAAATCGGATCCCGAGAAGGGCTACGAGTTCGTCCGCAGCCAGGCCCGGAACAGCTCGGAGGAGCAGGCCTACTCCTCGATCCTCCGGGAGTGGGCGCGCACCGATCCCGAGAGAGTCTTCCGCATCGCCCACGAGGAGATCGATCCGGGAAGCGTGCGGAACTCCGCGGTTCAGGCGGTCATCGACGAGGCGGCACGGCGCGACCCCTCACTCGCTCTCGATCTCCTCGGCAAGATGGACGACGGCGCCCTGCGCCGGAATTCCTCCATGCTGGCGCACAGCCTCGCCCGTAGCGACGTCAAGACGGCGATCGCCTGGGCCGAGGGGCTGCCCGACGGCAGCACGAAGGGGAGTGCTCTCAGCGCGATCTTCTCCGAATGGGCGAACGAAGATCCCGAGCAGGCCAGCGCCGAAGCCCTGCGGATCGGGAACGAAGAATTCCGGCGGCAGAGCCTCCGGAACACCCTCAACCTCTGGGGCCAAAACGACGCGGTCGAGGCGATGACCTGGGCCGTGAGAAACCTCCGGACCGAGGATCAGGCAAGCCTCATTCCCAACTCGCTCCTCGGCACCTGGGCGAGGCAGGACATCGAGGGCGCGGCCGAATGGGTCGCCGCCCTTCCCGACGGCGAGCTCCGCAGCCAGAGCCTGCGGAGCTTCGTTTCCGCCTACGCCAGCCACGACCTCGTCGCCGCCGGCGAATGGCTCAAGCGGATCGGTCCCGGCGAGGCCCGCGACCAGGCCGTCCGCCAATACGCCTCCGCCGTCTTCGATACCGATCCGCAGGCCGCCCTAGCCTGGGCCGAGTCGATCGGGAAAGAAGGCGACCGCCACAGCCAGATCGAGAATCTCGCCCGGCAGTATCTCCAGTATTCCCCCGACAAGGCGAAGCAATGGATCGCCGCCAGCACCTTGCCCCCCGACCGAAAAACGGCCCTGCTCGAACGTGCCCAACCAAAGCGCTAGGTAAAGAGAGTTCTCCGCCAACGCCTCGCCTTCACGCGATCTCCGAACAGCTCCTCAACAAAAT
>SLGN01000338.1 GCA_007123695.1 Verrucomicrobiales bacterium | reverse complement strand
TGAAGGATGAAGGATGAAGGATGAAGGATGAAGGATGAAGGATGAAGGATGAAGGATGAAGCGGAAATGGCAGGCGGCTTCCGGACCGGACGGGGGCGGCGGGAGGGCGCGGATCGAGGAGTTCGAACGGGCCGGGGGCGGTTGCGCTTTGCTCAGGCGTCGAGCCCTTCGAAGACTTCGGCGAGGGGCAGCTCGATGCCGAGTTCGGGCAGGGGGACGACAGCACCGTCGCCCGCGTAGTCTTCGCGGAGGAAACCGCCCGAGGGCCCGCGGCGGTAGAGGGTGGCGGCGAGGACGTCGGACTCCACCAGGAGCAGGGCCTTCAGGGTGGGGATGGTGAGGTAGGCCTGGCGCTTTTCCCCGAGATCAACCCGACGGGTCGAATCGCTCAGCACCTCGACCACGAGGACGGGTCGGTCCTGCCACTGGTCGTCCCCCCGGTTGCGGTCGCACACGACCATTGCGTCGGGATAGTAGAAGCGCGTCTGATCGATCATTTCGATCCGCACCTTGGTGTCGCTGTTGAAGGGGCGGCAGTTCGTGCCGCGGAGGCGGATGCCGAGAGCAACGGTCGCGTTGGTCGCGACTTGGTTGCGCCGGTTGCTGGCCCCGACCGTGGCGTGGACATCTCCGTCGAAGAACTCGCGCTTGACCTCTGAGAGCCGCTCGCCCTCGAGGTAGTCTGCGACGGAAACGGGCTTGGGGTGGAGCAGCGCCGACATGCTCTGGAAGGTAACCCTTCCGCCCCATCGCGACAAGCCGGAAGCGGCAGCTCGGTCGGCTCAGGGAGGAGCCGACCCATCGCCGCCCCTCTCTTTCGGCACCCCGCCTTCCAACTATTGGACATGAAAGCGCAACCGCAAAAATACAATTATAAGCCTTCTTATTTGTTGGAACCGCGAGGGGCGACGCCCATCACGGCAGTGGTCGTAGTGGAAAGGCCGGGGCTAAAGCTTGTCGCACGGCCCTATTGGACAATTTACCGTCCGGTCGATGGAAGCAAACGAGCCTATCTGGTTCCGAATTTGATTTTTACCACTCTGGTTTTCGTGCGCTCGTCAAACAATAAAACGTCTGATTTTTAGTTAGAAGGGGAATCTCAGCGCCGCGGACGATAGGCGCATCTGCCAGGTTCAGCCGCACCAGGGACCAGGAGCTGCTGAGACTAAAGAAGATTGCTCCGGACCGGGTTCACGGGCAGACACAACCGGGCTTGATGCGGAGATAGATCTACTGCCCGGCCCGAGTAGCCCGCTGGCCTCGATACAGCCTGCCACACCGGTCACATCTTCGCGTTTCGATTGATCGATATAAACATCTAACAGCCTGATTTTTTTGTTTGAAAGCGAAGCGCGACGCCCACGACTGAAGTGCTCGTTATAGGAGGGTGGGGGATGAAGTTCGTCGCACAGGCTTCGCATGTTCCTCATTTAAAAAATATTCGCCTGGTTATTATTATTTAAGGTTAATCTTTTAAGCGGAATCTATCGGGTTCCGCAATGGATTTTTATCACGCTGTTATTCACGCCATCATTTAACAATTAATAGTACGGTTTTTCATTGGGATGGCACCCCTGCTGAGGGGGCTGGGGTGCGATTCGACTATGACCGACTGTCCGGGGATGTCGTCGCTGCTCAGTCCTTGACTGCCGGTTTAAGGGCTGGGAAGCCTCTGGCTTTGGGAATGGCTTCGCAGCCTCTTTGCTCTCTCGGCAAGGAACAGGGCTCCGACCCTCCGGGTGGTCCCGGGAGGCCCGACGATTTTGTGCTGCAGCCGAATGCAAGTCAGCTCAGGAAGGAGCAGACGTATTGGCAGACGCCCTCGGCGACCCGGATGGTGAAGCCGGAGTTCGCAGGCACTTCGAAGGCGTCTCCGGCGGAGTGGACCGCCGCGTTCTCCTGCCCGTCGAGGACGACCTCGCAACTGCCGTCGACGATGGCCATCTCCTCCGCCGCCTCGGTGCCGAAATGGTATTCGCCGGGATAGATCAGGCCGAGGGTCTTCTTCGAGCCGTCCGGGAAAAGAAGGGTGTGGCTCGCGACTTTGCCGTCGAAGTAGACGTTGGCCTTGGCGAGGGCGGTGACGTTTTCGAACTGCGTTTCCATCCTTCAGTCGGCTGCGTTGCGGTGGGCGAGGGTCTTGAGCCGCAGGGCGTTCAGGCGGATGAAGCCGCTGGCGTCGTCCTGGTTGTAGGCCTGCTCGGCGCCGCCCTCCATTGTCGCGACGTCCTCGCGGTAGAGGCTGAGGGGCGATCGCACCCCGGCGCCGATGACGTTGCCTTTGTAGAGCTTCAGCCGAACCTCGCCGGAAACGTGCCGCTGGGATTCGGTCACGAGGGCTTGCAGCGCCTCGCGCTCGGGGGCGAACCAGAAGCCGTTGTAGACGAGCTGGGCATACTTGGGAATGAGTGAGTCGCGCAACTGCATGACTTCGCGGTCCATGGTCAGGCTCTCCATCTGCCGGTGCGCTTGCAGGAGGATGGAGCCGCCGGGCGTCTCGTAGACTCCGCGGCTCTTCATGCCGACGAAGCGGTTCTCGACCATGTCGACGCGGCCGATCCCGTTGCGCCCCCCGAGCAGGTTGAGGACGCGCATGACGCCGTAGGGAGTCAACAGGGTGTAGTCGCCGGACTGACCCTGTTCGGTCACGTCGCCGAGCGTGGCGAGGATTTCGCCGAGGTCCTCGTGGCGGAGGCCGATGCAGTTCCCCTGGTCGAAGAGGAGCTGGACGTATTCGGGCCGGTCGGGGGCTTCCTCGGGCGAGACGCTGAGGACGTACATGTCGCGATCGGCTTCGCCGGACGGGTCGTACCACGGATCCTCCAGCACGCCGCTCTCGAAGCTGATGTGGAGAAGGTTGCGGTCCATGGAGTAGGACTTCTTCGCGGTGGCCTGCACGGGGATGCCGTGTTCGGCGGCGTAGGCGATCATCTCGGCGCGACCGGGGAAGGCCTCGCGGAAGCGCCGCTGCCGCCACGGGGCGATGATTTCGATGCCGGGCGCGAGGGAGGCGGCGGAAAGCTCGAAGCGGACCTGGTCGTTGCCTTTGCCGGTGGCCCCGTGGGCGATGGCGTCGGCGCCGTTCTCGAGGGCGGCCTCGACCATGCCCTGCGAGATGCAGGGCCGCGCGATGGAGGTGCCGAGCAGGTATTGGCCCTCGTAGATGGCCCCGGCTTGAAGCATGGGAAAGATGAAGTCGCGCGCAAAGGTTTCGCGCAGGTCGCCGACGATGCATTTCGACGCGCCGGTGCGGAGGGCTTTTTCTTCGAGTCCGTCGAGTTCCTCCTGCTGGCCGACGTCGGCGCAGTAGGCGATGACTTCGGCTTGGTAGGTGTCCTTGAGCCAGGTGAGAAGGACGGATGTGTCGAGGCCGCCGGAGTAGGCGACGAGGATTTTCGAGATGGAATCGCTCATAGGGGAGGTGCGGGGAAAAGGAAAGGCGGGAGCGGGATTCTACGTTCCCGCCGCCGCCTTGCAAGGGCTTTGCGGATGCCTCGCCGCCGTACGTGCCTCCCCCCTTGGATCGCGTTCACCAGCGGCCGCGCCAGCCCTTGCCCCAGTTCGATCCGGTGCCGCGGAACCCGCCGCGCCCGTCAGGAGCCCAGCCGGCACCCCAGTTTGAGCCGGTGCCGCGGAATCCGCCGCGCCCGTCGGGGGCCCAGCCGCTGCCCCAGTTCGATCCGGTGCCGCGGAATCCGCCGCGGCCGTCGGAAGCCCAGCCCTTGCCCCAGTTCGATCCGCTGCCACGGAATCCGCCGCGACCGTCGGGGGCCCAGCCCCTGCCCCAGTTCGATCCGGTGCCGCGGAATCCACCGCGACCGTCGTAGCTCCAGCCACCGCCCCAGGCGGAGCCGCTGCCGGCATAGCCACCGTTGGCGCAATGCGAGGACCCGCTCCCGAAGAAGCCTTGGGCATGGGCGGACCCGGCGAAGGCAAAGGAGATGGCGAGGGTGGCGAGGGCGAGTGTCGTCTTCATGGCGCTGGTCATCGGTTTTCGAGGGTGGGGCTGCGTTTTCTTTTTCAAAGAGCACGGTCCGAAAGCTTTTGACCGAACTCGGATATGGGACGTTCGAGCTAGCGCGGCGATTCGGATTTCCCGCGAAAATTGGCGAGGGCCCGCGACCTCCGCGCCCTGATCGCACCATTGCCCACTGCCGCGCATGCGTAGGGGAGAAAACGCCTCTGGAATGCTACCTTGAAAGGCTATCCGCAAGCCATGACCCGCCCCTCCCACGGCCTCGCTCTCGCCATCGCTCTGCTCGTCGGCCTTTTCGCCGATGCTGCGGCTTCGGACCATTGGCATTGGGCCTTCCAGGCTCCGGTGCGGCCCGAGGCGCCGGCGGCGGGGCATCCCATCGACGCCTTCATCGACGCCCGTCTCGCCGCAGAGGGGATCGAACCCCTTCCCGAGGCCGATCCCGCCACCCTGCTGCGGCGGCTGCACCTAGACCTCGTCGGTCTGCTGCCGTCGCCCGAGGAGGCCGAGGCCTTCGCCGCCGAGCATGCCCGCGACCCGCAGACCGCCTTCGCCGACGCGGTCGACCGCCTCCTCGCCTCGCCCCATTTCGGCGAGCGCTGGGGCCGCCACTGGCTCGACCTTTCGCGCTACGCCGACAGCGACGGCTACCTCGGCGACACCGAGCGAGCCTGGGCCTGGCGCTACCGCGACTGGGTCGTCGACGCGGTCAACCGCGACCTGCCCTACGACCGCTTCAGCATCGAGCAGATCGCCGGCGACCTGCTGCCCGACGCCACCGTCGACCAGCGCATTGCCACCGGCTTCCACCGCAACGCCCTGCGCAACACCGAGGCCGGCGTCGATCTCGAGCTTGCCCGCACCCAGATGGTGATCGACCGGGTCAACGCCGTCGCCACCACCTGGCTCGCCTTGACCCTTGCCTGCGCCGAATGCCACAACCACAAGCACGATCCCCTGAAGCAGGAGGAATTCTACCGCGTCTACGCCTTTTTCAACAACCTCGACGACGCCGATCCCGTCGCGCCCTTTCCGGAGGAGACGGCGAAATACGAGCGGGACCGTGCCGCATGGGACTCGAAGGCCAAGGAGTTCGAGTCCGTCCTCGCCGGGGAGACCGAAACTCTCGCCGGGCGGCAGCGCGAGTGGGAGGATCGGCTCGGCCCGCTGCCCGCCGCCGCCTGGACCGCTCTCGTCCCCGACAAGGCCGAATCGGGAGCGAGCGACGAAATGAGCATCTCCGACGACGGGGCCGTGTCGGTGAAGGCGAAGAAGAGCGACCCCGACACCGTCACCTACACGCTGGAGGCACCGTGGCCCGAGGGGCTCGGAACGATCGCCGGCGTCCGACTCGAGGCGCTCGGTTCGCCGGGCGAGGGCCGCGTCGCCGGCGTCCCGGCAGGACGGGGCAAAGACGGCGCCTTCGCCCTTTCCGACCTCGCTATGCAGCTCCGCGCGTCCGACGGATCGACCCGTTCCCTGCCCCTCGCCGAGCCCAAGGAGAGCTGGGCCGTCGACGAGGAGACCCGCCGCACCCATGCCAAGGTCTTCGGCCTCGGGGAGACTGTTTCCGCCGAAGAGGGCGCGCGACTCGTCCTCACCCTGCGCCACAAGGAGGGCGGGGGCACGACCCTGCGCCGCTTCCGCCTTTCCGCGACCGCTTCCGAGCCCCTCCCGCCGACGGAGCTTCCCGACGCTGTCCTCGCGGCGCTCTCCGTCGCTCCCGAGGGCCGCAGCGAGGCGCAGCTCTCCGAAATCGCCGCCCACTACCGGTCCATCGATCCCGCCTGGTCCGCTCTGCGGCTCGCCTTCGACGAGCACCTCGCCAAGGCACCGGCCAAGCCCGCCAGCAAGATCCAGGCGGTCGCGGAACGCCGGGCCGAACGGCGCGGCAGCTACGTCCACGTCCGCGGCGACTACATGCGGCGGGGCGACGACGTCTCGCCGGGCGTGCCTGCGGTGCTGCACCCGCTTCGCCCGCGCCCGCGCGACGGCGAAGACACCGAGCCCGACCGGCTCGACCTAGCCCATTGGCTCTTCGACGACGCCAACCCCCTCACCGCACGGGTCGCCGCCAACCAGATCTGGCAGCACCTCTTCGGCGACGGGCTCGTCGCCACCCCCGACGACTTCGGCACCGAGGGCGCCCCGCCGACCCACCCCGAGCTGCTCGACTGGCTCGCCACCGAGTTCCGCCGCGTCGGGTGGAGCCGAAAGGCGCTGATCCGGCTCATCGTCTCCTCGCAGGCCTACCGCCGCAGCTCGGCCCTGCCGGCCGCCGCCGCCGCGGGCTTGCCCGACCCCACCGACAACACCTTGCTTTGGCGGCAGAACCGCTACCGGGTCGAGGCCGAGACGGTGCGCGATCTCCATCTCGCCGCGAGCGGTCTCCTCTCGCGAAAGCTCGGCGGCAAGCCGGTGCGCCCGCCCCTGCCCGGCTTCGTCACCGAGGTGGGCCGCAGCGTCGGCTGGCCCGAGAGCAAGGGCGAGGACCGCTACCGCCGCGGCCTCTACATCTTTCTCAAGCGCACCGTCATGTATCCCTCGCTCACTGCCTTCGACGCCCCCGGCACCGAGGTGGCCTGCGCCCGGCGCGACCGCACCCAGAGCCCGATGCAGGCCCTCACCCTGCTCAACGACCCCGTTTTCTTCGAATGCGCCGAGGCCCTCGGGCGCGAGCTCGCGCAGAGCCATGCCGACGACGCCGACGCCGCCATCGACGAGATCTTCCTGCGCTGCCTCGCCCGCCTGCCCGAGCCCGCCGAACGCGACGCCCTCCGCTCCGCCTGCGCCGATTTCGCGCGCTCCGGCGACGCCGAACTCGCCCTCGTGGGCGCCGCCCGCGTCGTCATGAACCTCGACGAATTCATCACCCGGGAATGAACGCCGCCCCCTTTTCCCCTCCGCCCCTCGCCCGCAGCCGGCGCGACTTTCTCGCCTCCAGCGCCGGGGGCCTCGGCGCCCTCGCCCTCGCCTCGCTCCTGCGCGACGACGGGCTGCTCGCCGCGCCTTCCGGCTTCCGCGCGCCGCATTTCGCGCCCAAGGCGAAGAACTGCATCTACTTCTTCATGGAGGGCGGCCCCAGCCAGATGGATCTTTTCGATCCCAAACCCAAGCTCAACGAGCTCGACGGGCAGCCGCTGCCGCCTTCGGTGCTCGAAAAGGCCCAGTTCGCCTTCATCAAGAAAGAGGAGGCCCGTCTCATGGGAAGCCCGCGGACCTTCCGCAAATACGGGCAGTGCGGCATGGACCTTTCCGACCTGCTGCCCCACCTCTCGACCTGCGTCGACGACATCGCCCTGGTGCGCTCGATGCATTGCGACCAGTTCAACCATCTGCCGGGACAGTTGCTGATGCTGACCGGTTCGCCCCTGCGCGGCTGGCCCACCCTCGGGTCGTGGCTGAACTACGGCCTCGGCAGCGAATCCCGCGACCTGCCCGGCTACGTTGTTCTGACCACCCTCGGGCGGGGTCTGCCCGGCGGTGCCGCGAGCTGGTCGAGCGGCTTCCTGCCCTCGAACTACGGAGGCTCGCTCTTCCGCAGCCAAGGCAGCCCCGTGCTCAACCTCGAGACGCCCGACCGAATCCCGTCGGGGATGCAGCGCCGCAGCGTCGAGGCGATCAACGACCTCAACCGCATCCGCCAGCAGCGCACCGGCCACGACGAGATCGACGCCCGCATCCGCCACTACGAGCTCGCCTACCGCATGCAGACCGCCGCGCCCGAGCTGATCGACCTCTCGGGCGAGTCCGCCGCCACCCTCGAGGCCTACGGAGTCGAGCGCAGCGAGCGCGACAGTTCCGACAAGAACGGGTTCCAAAGCGCCTTCGCCCGCAACTGCCTGCTCGCCCGCCGCCTCGTGGAGCGGGGGACCCGCTTCGTCACCCTCTTTCTCTCCACCTGGGATCAGCACAGCAACCTCGATTCCGCCCTCGCGACGAACACGCGCATCTCCGACCAGCCCGTCGCCGCCCTGCTCAAGGATCTGAAGGAGCGCGGTCTCCTCGACGAAACCCTCGTCGTCTGGGGGGGCGAATTCGGGCGGACTCCCCTTGGCGAAAACCGTCCCGGATTCAAGACCGTCACCGGGCGCGACCACCACCCGCATTCCTTCAGCCTCTGGATGGCCGGGGGCGGCATCAAGGGCGGGCAGATCCTCGGCAGCACCGACGAGGTCGGCTGGGGCGTCGCCGAAGACCCCGTCCACGTCCACGACCTCCACGCCACCATCCTGCACCTCTTCGGTTTCGACCACGAATCGCTCACCTACCGATTCCAGGGCCGCGACTTCCGCCTCACCGACGTGCACGGGCACGTCGTCGAGAAGCTGCTGGCCTGATCCGGCGGAGGGCGTCCGGGCCCGGGCTTCAGGCGGCATCCCCGGGGACGGCTTCGCGGAGGCGCTGCTCGCTCATCCAGGTGAAGAGGATGACCCAGAGCGACAGCGCCAGCGAGAAGAGGGGGATCTGCAGGATCAGCGGCAGGGAGTAGAGCGCCGCCACGATGGGGAACCACACGCCCCAGTTGGCCACGAGCGTCGGAAAAACGGCGCGCCGGTAGAAGGTGCGAGTGAAGTAGCCCCGCAGCGCCGACCGGCGGAATCCACGGGCCCGCCAATCGTAAAGGATCACCGTCAGGGGCGCCGCGACGAGCGGACAGTAGACGAGCTGATCGACGAGGACCTTCATCGCCACCGTGGCGAAACCCGCCTCGTCGCCGAAGACCCAGGCCTGGAGCCGGTAGAGGGCATCGACCTGCATGCCGTTGTATCCCCAGAACGCCGCCGCGAAGACCAGGTTCCCGAGGTTTTGCCGGCTCGGCCTGCCCCGCTGGAAGGCGATCACTCTCAGGACCTCGGGCACCACCGCGCCGGCGAGAACCGCCGACACCGCCGAGTAGGCGAATCCCCACCGCTCCTTCCAGGCGGCGAGCACGTCGAAGACCTCGCGCGAGGACGGCAGCAGGTAGTAGGCGAGCACCGTGCCGACCATAGTCGCCTGCACGATCAAGCCGGGCACCAAGTTGGCCCGAGCGGCCCTCAGGCCGGCGCGCCAGGGCGGTTCGGGCGTCGGTGGCGAGGCGCGGTCCATTCTAGGACGGAGCCGCGCCTTCCTCGAACCGTCTCAACCACTCGAGGTAGGCCGCCGCGCAGGCGTCCAGATTCTCGATCGACCCGCCTCCCCGCAGGGGCGAGCACATCTCGTAGGCGGCGATCCCGTCGAAGCCGCCCTCGCGCAGGCCTGAGAAAAAGGCCCCGTAGTCGATGAAGCCGCTGCCGAAGGGAACCGCGCGCACCCAGTCGGGCTCCTCCCGCCGGTAGTTCACCAGCTCGGGCCGGTAGCGGTGGCGCGGCACGCGGATGTAGTCGGCGTTGGTCGTGAGCACGGTGCGTGGCGCGGCGAGGCGCGCCGTCTCGTGGAGCGACTCGCCGCGCAGCGCTGGCGACCAGGCGTCGAAGCCGAGCCCGCAGTTGGGGCGGTCGACTTCCTCGATCAGGTCGAGGAGCGTCGCAGTGTCGAGGGCGAGGTCGTGGTGGTTCTGGACCGCCAGCGCGACCCCGTGCGGGGCGGCCCGATCGGCCATTTCGCGCAGGACCGAAACGCAGCGGTCCCACTGCGACTGGAGATCCTGCCCCGGCGCCTCGTAGGCCGTGAATACCCGCAGCACCCCGGCGCCGAGAGCTGCGGCGATGCGGGAAAGGCTTTCCACGTAGGCGGTCTGGAGCTCCAGATGGGGCACCTCGCCTCCGATGCCGGTCGGCTGGACGAGATTCGTGTAGGCCGCCACGACCCCGCAGCGCAGCCCCGCCCCGTCGAGGGCCGAACGGAGCGCGGCGAGAGCTTCGGGAGTGGCGTCGAGCGGGGAGAGATGCGGACGTTTTCCCGCGAGCATCACCATCGGGTAGCCGAGCGAGGCGGCCCGGGCCACGAAGTCGTCGAGCCCCAGAGCCGCCTGGCCCCAGAGCCCGGCGTAGCTCACGGAAAAGAGTGCTGGAGTCATCTCGGCGGAATTCCACGCAGCGCTGCGCCGTCGCGGCAGGCGGGGCGGCCGCGTCAGTTGCGGTTCATGAAGATCCGCAGGATGTACCAGAAGAGCAGGGCGACGCTGGCGAAGAGCGACAGGGCTGCGGCGACGTATTGGTCGGTGCTGTGGTGGTGGATGATGTTCGACGTATTGTAGAGGATCGCGACCGAGGCGAAGATGGCCATGGCCCCCGCGAAGAAGGTCCCCAGATTGAAGCCGAAGAGGATCGAGACGATGATGATCCCGAGGGCGACGAAGCCGCCCACCATCAGGAAGCCCCGGAGGAAGGAGAAGTCCTTGCCCGTGGCGAAGGCCGCGAAGGTGAGGCCGCCGAAGACGAAGCCGGTCGTGACGCCGGCCTTCATGATGATCTGGGCGTCCCCGGCCATGGCGAGGGCGATGTAGAGGATCGGCACGAAGATCACCGCCTGGGCCACCACGAAGATGCCGAGCCCGGCATACTGAACGCCCTTCGAGGCGTTCGACGCGGCGAGGCGGTCGGCGAGGTAGGAGACGCCCATGAAGGCGCCGAGGACGATGAGCCAACTGTAGTTCCCGCCGACCATCATCTTGACGAGATCGGCGGTCCAGCTTTGGTTGAGCAGGAACCACTCCAGCCCGATGAAGGCGAGGATCGCGAAGGCGAGGTGGAGGTAGGTGTTGC
>SLGN01000009.1 GCA_007123695.1 Verrucomicrobiales bacterium | reverse complement strand
GAGATCGACGCCGCAGGCGTCGAGGCGGAGGTTTTGCTCGAATCCGAACGGGTTGAGGCAGGGCAGCAGCAGGACGGGGCGCTGGCGCAGGGCCGGCGGAGCGGACGCGGCCCATTGAAGAAGCGCCCAGACGGGGGCGCACTCGTCGCCGTGGACGCCCGCGCTGAGGTAGAGGCCTCCTTGCCGACCTGCGGCGGAAAGTTCGTTCTCGACGACGAGCACGGGCCGACCGTCCGCTTCGTGGACGATACCGAGGCGGAGTCCCAGTTCGGCCGAGGTCCGCTCCCACGCGGCGACGAGGGCCTGGAAGTCGTGGGCGGAATGGGTGAGCGCCGTCATTGGCACGGTCAACGCCAGGCTTCGTCGAAGAACCCGGCGGCGACGACACGTCCGGCGGCGAGGGCATCGGGATCCTGGTCGAGCGAGAGAACGGCCCAGTCGGGAAGCTTGGGGTTTTGCAGGGAGTTGGTCCGGTCGTGTCCTTCGCGGAAGGTCAGGCCGCTGTTGAGCACGACGTAGCGGGCGGGATTGAGCGGGTTGGGGAAGACGAGGACGGGGACGTGGCTGGCGCGATCGTAGGTTTCTCCGCGGAAGACGATGCGGTCGCCTTCCCACGCGACGGGGAGCCGGTCGGCCATCTCGGCGATGAGGGGATTCGTCTCCGGGTCGCCCCAAAGGACGAGGTTGGCGTCGCGCAGATCGTGCGAATCGACTTGGTCGGCGGATTTTTCGGGCAGTTCCGCCCGCATGAGGGCACGCCAGCGGTTCCGGAAGTGATCGAGTTCGAATTCGGTCCAGCGCGCCACGGCGGCGGGGGCGGGGCTGCGGTCGGGGGCCACGACGAGAAAGCGGTGGAGGAAGGCGTCGTCGATGGGGCCCTGGAGTCCGGGACGCTTGCGGCCGGGAGAGGGTTCGCCCCAGGTCCAGCCGCTCTCGCCGCGGACGAGGGAGAGGGCTCCGAGGGGAAAGCCGGGCGACTCGGCCACGAGGTCGACTCCGTCGATGGAGATGCGGGCGCCGGAGAGGTCGTGGCCGGCCCCGGGATCGAGGGAAAGGGCGGCGACACCTTCGGTCTTGACGGAAAAGCTCCCGTCCTCCCGGTTCCAACTGGCCTCGACGGAGGCGGGCGTCCAGTGTTCGTCGAGGCCGGTGAGGCGGAGCCAATCGTGGCTGGCGTAGCGCAGGGTCGGGGTGCGCCAGCGGATGGCGCGGGAGGGGCGCTCGCGACCGGCGGCCCAGGTTTCGGAAAGCCATTCGCGGATCTCGCCCACGGCGGCTTCGGTGTATTTGTGTTCGGTGTCGGGGGCGACGATGTGGCGGAGTTCGTGACCGAGCTTGGCGAGCTCGCGGGCCATGAGGTCGGCGGCGGCCTTCTGCTTGTCGAGGGCGCCGGAATAGGCGAGGAGGGGGCCGTTGAGGAGATTCGGCGCGTAGACCGGCACGTCGTAGACCTGCCAGAGGGTCTGTTCGTGGAGCGGCGGGTAGCGGTCGGGGGTGAGGTTGTTGTATTCCCTGGTCTCGGCGAAGCCGGCCCCGGCGTGGACGCCGCAGAAGCGGTCGCGGTAGTGGGCCCCGATGTGCCACGCGCCGGCGCCGCCCATGGAGAAGCCGGCGAGAATGATGCGGTCGGGGTCGATGGGGTAGTCTGCCGCCACGGCTTCGATGGCTTCGAATACGTCGATCTCTCCGGCGTGCTTCCAGCCGACGCATTGGCGGCCGAAGGGATAGAGGACGATCGCCTCGCTCTGGTCGGCGAAAAAACCGCCGAAGGCCTGGCTCTTGTTGCGGCATTGGTGGAGGAAATGGAGGTCGGTGCCCTTGTCGCTGCGGCCGTGCAGCCAGACGAGGAGGGGAACGGGTCTGGAAAGGTCGAGCGATTCGGGGATTTCGAGACCGAAGGGCTGGTAGGAGCCGTCGATGGAGGAGCGGTAGCCGCGGGCGACAAGGCCGCGCTCGTCGAGCCAGGGGCGGGCGTCGTCTTCGTCGAGGGCGCGGTAGCGGACCTCGGCGAGGTCGAGCGCCTCGGCGGCGCGGGGAATTTCCTTTTCTCCCCAGAATTCGTCGTGCCGCAGGGCGAGGTCGACGGCTTTGACGAGAACGGCGATGTCGGCGACGTGGCTCTTGTGTTCGATCTCCCAGATGGGATCGGCAAAGGCGGCGACGCGCTCGTGGAGTTCCCGCCGCAGGTCGGCGGGCAGCTCGATGCCGCCTTCGGGCGGGAGGACCCGCGGAATCGGGGCGATCGGTTCGTCGGCGACCGCAGGCGAGGCGCAAAGAAGCGCCGCGACGAGAAGGATGGGATGCGGCCGGTTTCGCTCGGTTTTCTCTGGTTTCATCGTCGTCGCTGGTTTCCGGTTGGGTTTTTTTCGTTGGCGGACTTGTCCCCGTTTCTCGGCGAGGAAAGAAGAGCGGTTGCTCCGTTCCGACGCGGGCGAAGGTTCTCGAAAGCGCTCCGGAGCCCGGGTCGGGGCGGGTTGGCGGAACCGGGCGCGGATCAGGCTTCGTCTTCGGTGACCGGGTCGATCCAGGCGTGGACTTTGCCTCCGCGGAGGAGGGCCTTGTATTCGACGGGGAAGCGCCCGAAGATGGTGGACACCTCGAAGTGGACGGTGACGGTCTCGTAGGTGCCGGCGTGCTTGCCGCGGACGGTCTCGGTGCCGTTCCAGTGAAAGGAGCGGGCTTCGTCGATGTTGACGCTGGCGATCTGGCCCGAGCGGATGCTGGCCTTGACGGGCGCGAAGCGCGGATCTCCGTCGTCGCCCGCCTCGGCGGGCGGAGCGCCTT
>SLGN01000569.1 GCA_007123695.1 Verrucomicrobiales bacterium | reverse complement strand
TCGGAAGGCGCGGCGGTGGTGCTCATTCTCTGGTGGTGGCGCCGGAATCGGATGGGGCGGCGTCCTCGCGGGCTTCGCGGCCGGCTTCGCGCAGGAGCTCGAGGTTTTCGGAATCGACGCCGTCGAGCACGGTCTCGTCGATGAAGGCTTCGGTCTCGCCGGTGGTGGCGTATTCCGGACCGAGGACCTCGACGACGGTGGGCCGTCTCGGCTCCTTCTCGGCGGGGTGGATGTAGTTTTCCGTCTCGACGCAAGCGGCGGCGTATTCCGGATTGTCCCCGAGGAGGCGGTGCAAGTCGGGCAGGCGGAAGTGCGGCACGGTGGCGTACATGTGGTGCGGCAGGTGGTAGTCCATGCCGAAGGGGAAGATGGCGTAGCGCAGCAGGGGATTCACGTGGAAGACCCGGGTGTTGGTGAGGAAGCCGCGGTCGGCGTTGCCGTGCTGCACGATCTGGCGCAGCATCAGGAACAGGGGGAAGGTCGTCGCGAGCGGCACGATCCAGAGCAGGAAGAAGGCACGCATCGCGGGGTAGCCGCTCCACGCTTGGACCAAGGCGATGCTGCCGAAGAGCAGAGCGAAGTATCCCGAGCGGAGGAGCGCCTGGGTGCGCCGGGGGATGACGGGCTTGAGCTTGGTGCGGGGGAAGCAGACGTCGGGCAGGGAGAGGAAGACGGCGACGGCGGCGACCCAGGCCCCGAGGGTGCCGAAGACGGCGACGGCGGGGGAGCCGGTCCGCTTCGCCAGGTAGGCCACGACGAGGAGGGCGACGAAGTAGAGGAAGCCGGTCGCGGACGAAAATTTCTCCTTGGGATTCGGGTCGGCGCGGTAGGGGCTGGTCTCGGGCGTGCCGAAGGCGTTGAAGCGGGCCCGCGCGAGGAGATGGCGAACGAGGGGGAAGACGAGTGCCTGCCTCCACAGCATCGCGGTGAACTCCTTCTTCGTGACGGGAAACTCCATCCAGTGCCCGCTGAGGTCGAGCATGGCGAAGTCGGGATCGCGCTTGGGGTCGTTGACGAACTGGTGGTGCTGCAAGTGGTAGAGGCGGAACTGGAAGGTGGTGCTGAAAAGCGGGAACATGCAGAGCAGGTCGGAGGCGAGCTCGTTGAGTTTGCGGTTTTTGAAGAGGGAATGGTGCGAGCCCTCGTGCCCGGCGCCGGCGAGCTGGTGCTGCGAAGCACCGATGACGAACACGGCGGCGAGGTAGGCGGGGAGCAGCCAGGCCCAGCCGTAGGCCTGACCCTGCAACGCGCCATGGAGCCAGACGATGCCCGCCACCGTCGCGGCGAGGATGGCGTAGACCTTGGCGAGGTGGAGGAAATTGGTGATGTTGTCGCCCGTGGCGAGCTCCTTGACCTTGCGGTTGAGCTCGCGGTTGCCCCTGAGGGTGCTTTTGGGCGCGTCGATGGATGCCGTTGCCATGGTGGTGCCGTCGGTCCGGGGGGACCTTTCTTGAACTAAACGAAGATTACGCCGGGCGCAAGGCGAAGAGAACCCCGGTGTGGGCTGGAAAACGCCGCAATTCCCATGCCGTTCCGCTTCGGAAAGGATGGAAGCGGACCGGATAGGGGCCGACCGCAGTCACTCGCCGCCCCCGCCCGCACCTTCCCGTTGCCCTCGAAAGTGGGATGTCCTTCGGCGAAAAATGCGCTAGCCTGCCCGCGTGCGTGTCCTAGCCATCGACCCTGCCCTGCGGAACACCGGTTTCGCCGTAATCGAGGAGACCGCCGCCGCCTCGGGCCGCAGGCGGCAGCGGGCCGTCGCCTACGGCGTGATCGAAAACCCACGCGCCCTGCGCCAGTCGGGCTGTCTCGTCGCGATCCGCGAGAGGCTCGTCGAGGTGATCCGCGACCATTCGCCGGAAGTCTGCGCCGTCGAGGGGGTGATCTACGTGCAAAGCTACCGCACCGCCATCACCATGGGAGCGGCGCGCGGCGCGGCGCTGCTGGCGGCGGCGGAGCATGGGATGGAGATCTACGAATACGCGCCCAAGCGGGTCAAGCAGGCCGTGGTGGGGCGCGGGGCGGCCGACAAGCAGCAGGTCGCCTTCATGATGCGGGCGCTGCTCGGCCTTTCCGAAACGCCGCCGCCCGACGCCGCCGACGCGCTCGCCATCGGCCTGGCCCACTGCTACGCGGCCGATCCGCTGCGGGCCTCGGCCCTGGTCGATCGACCCGTGCCGCTGTGACCGCCCCGTTTTCCTTCGCTTCGCCTTGCTCCCCTCCCCTGCCCTTTCCGACACGCCTGCCGTCGCAATGAAGCCCGAAGACCTCCGCAACCTTCTCCTGCTCGCGGCGGTCGAGGAAGCGGACGAGGAGGGGGAACTGCTGTCGCCGGAAGAGCGGCGCGAAGCCTCGCGCACGGCGGGCGCGCCGCTCCCGCCGGAGCCCGGACGGGCGCGCGAGGACGCCTTTCTCGCGGCCCGCGCCGCCCTGCTGCTGGAGCGGCTCCATCTGCGCATCCCCGGCGAGACCTGGCTCGATCCGGCGGCGCCGTCGCATCCCTCGCGGCATCCCCTCGTCGCCGCCGGCCTGCTGCTCGCGGCGGCCGCGGCAGGCTACCTCAGCAACGAGCTCGGCCCGGAGAAACGGATCAACATCCTCGCCTTCCCGCTGCTCGGGATCCTCGCCTGGAGCCTGCTCGTCTACCTGCGCGAGATATGGCTGCTGCTGCGGCCCCGCTCCGGCACCGGGCCGGCCGCGGCTTGGCTGGAGCGCTTCTCCGGCGGGGCCGCGGCAACGGGAGACGACGCGACCGCCGCCCGGCTCGCGACGGCGCGCACGCTCTTCCG
>SLGN01000466.1 GCA_007123695.1 Verrucomicrobiales bacterium | reverse complement strand
ATCCGCATCGCCAAGGAACTCGACCAGTTCGGGATGCACTACATCGAAGGCGGATGGCCGGGCTCCAATCCCAAGGACGTCTCCTTTTTCGAGCAGGCCGCCGACATCGAGTGGAAGAACGCTCGGATCGCCGCCTTCGGCAGCACCCGGCGCAAGGAGACTCCGGTCGAGGACGACGCCCAGGTCCGGCTCCTGCTGGAGGCGAGGACGCCGGTGGTCACCTTCTTTGGAAAGAGCTGGCGCCTCCACGTGACCGAGATCCTCGGCACCACCGAAGAGGAAAACCGCTCCATGATCCGCGACACCACCCGCTACCTCAAGGAGCAGGGCCGCGAGGTCGTCTACGACGCCGAGCATTTCTTCGACGGATACAAGGACAGCCCCGAACACGCGCTCGCCACCCTCGCCGCAGCCGAGGAAGGCGGCGCCGACTGGGTCGTGCTGTGCGACACCAACGGCGGCACCCTGCCGCACGAAGTGGCCGAAATCACCGAGACCGTAGTGCGCACCCTCGGCATCCCAGTCGGCATCCACACCCACGACGACACCGGCGTAGCCGTGGCCAACGCCCTCGCCTCGATCCTCGCGGGAGCGACCCAGGTCCAAGGCACCATGAACGGCTACGGCGAGCGGGTCGGCAATTGCAACCTCACCTCCGTGATCCCGAACCTCCAGCTCAAGATGGAGCGGCCCGTCGTTCCCGATCTGACCCGTCTCGCGCCGCTGTCGCTCTTCGTCGACGACCTCGCCAACAGCGCCCACAACCCCCGGGCGCCCTACGTGGGAGCCAGCGCCTTCGCCCACAAAGGCGGCATGCACGTGAACGCGGTGCAAAAGGTCGCCCACAGCTTCGAGCACGTCTCCCCCGCCATCGTGGGGAACCGTCAGCGCATCCTCGTCTCCGAACTCTCAGGCCAGTCCAACGTCCTCATGAAGGCCGCCGAGCTCGGGATCGCCATCGAGAAGGGCAGCCCAGAAGCGAAAGCGATCCTGCAGCACCTCAAGGAACTCGAGGAGCAAGGGTACGAATTCGAAGCGGCGGAGGCGAGCTTCGAGCTGCTCATCCGCCACCACCTCAAGACCTACCGTCCGTTCTTCGAACTCAAGGAATTCCACTGCACCTTCCGCCGCGACGGAGAGCGCGACTACCAGAGCTGTTCGGCCACGGTGAAGCTGGAGGTCAACGGAATCGAGGAATACCGCGTCGCCGAAGGCGATGGTCCCGTCAACGCCCTCGACGGCGCCTTGCGCAAGGCGCTGCGGCCCCACTACCCCCACCTCGACGAAATGGAACTGCTGGACTACAAGGTCCGCATCGTCGACAGCCACCTCGGCACAGCGGCAAAGACGCGCGTCCTCATCGTCAGCTCGGCGGACCACGAAACCTGGGGCACCGTCGGGGTGAGCCACAACATCATCACCGCAAGCTGGCGTGCTCTCGTCGATTCGGTGGAGTTCTTCCTAAGCAAACGCACGGGCGGACAAACACCTCAGGGAGCGGCCTGAAACGCGGCACCTTCCCGCTTCCCGCTTCCGCACACCGTCTACTGAGGAGCGGCAAGGCGCTTGAGGAAGGAATCGAAAAGCCCCTTCGACTTTTCCGGGGCGGCCGCCTCCGCCGTCGTCTCCTCCTCGATGACCGCCTCGACCTCCTCGGGAACGGCGGGGCGTACCGTCTCGCTGACGGAAGTCAGCTCGGGCATCTCGATCTGTTCCGCAGTAATGCGGTTGGGATTCGTCTTCTGAAAGGTGTTGACCGGCACGCGGACGAGTCGGTCCTCGAAGCGGAGCTGCCGCCGCTGGTCCATGAAGTGCCGCGGCGAGTGGTAGGTCTGGAAGTCGCGCGGGTAGAGACTGCGGTGCATGCCGACGCGGAGGTCCTTGCGGATCTCGAAATGGAGGTGAGCGCTGTACATGTTGCGGGGGCCCCGCCCCATCGTTCCGATGACCTGCCCCCGGGTGACCTGCTGGCCGAGGCGCACCGACCGCACCTTGAGGTGCCCGTAGAGCGAATCGATGAAGGCGATCTGCCCGTTCGACTCGCGGTAGGCGTGACGAATGATGACCACATTGCCCCACCCGGCGCGGTAGTCGTCGGAATAGACCACGACGCCATGGGCGATGGAGTAGATCGGGTCGCCCTCGTCGGTGTTGCCGCCTCCCTTGCCGTTCCAGTCCTCCCCAAGGTGGCCGTTCGGCGAAAAGCCGCGGTAGACGTAATAGCCGTCGCCGTTTGGCTTGCCCACGGGCATGTCGAAGCCGTCGGCAAGCCGCGCCGTCGTGTAGGACTGGGCGTGGACGAGCGGGGCCAGCAAGAGGAGGGCGGCACACGCAACCCAGCACGAGCCGGGCAGGCGAGCGCGAAAACCGGGAGCATTTCTGCGTTCTCGAGGAAGCATTGGAGGGATCTCTGGGGCCGGGGCCGCAGGCAGCGTCGAAGACGGTCCGTCAACGGAGATGGAACGCGCCAATAGAGGGAATCCTTAGAGGAAGAACTCCACCGAACCGGAGGGAAACATCGCGAGGAGAAGCCCGCCGTCAATCCCGTCCAACACCGTGCCAACGGCTTCGCCGACGAGGGACAACCTCCAGCGGGAATTCACTTGTCCGCTCAACCTCAGGCTCCTTCGCGCTTGACGGGCGGACCTTTTCGGCCAACTGATCGCCCAGACCGCTCGGCGAATCTGGATTCTCACCCCTGATCACGCCACCTATCAAAATTGAAATAATTCTCTAATTTCACTTGTGTTTTTAATAAAATTGGTCACAATTGCCAGAACGGAGTGTTTT
>SLGN01000578.1 GCA_007123695.1 Verrucomicrobiales bacterium | reverse complement strand
GTCCGCTGCGTCGCTTTTCGGCGCGACCCCCGCTGCCGCAAGGGTCGCGTTTGCGGTAAAGCTTGAGGACCGGGTCCAGTGTCTCGGCGGCGCTCTTCTTCAGCACCGCCTCGGAGGCGCCGGCTGTGACCGCGGCGCGCATGTCGGAGCCACTCGCCGTACGCCAACCCTTGCCCCCCGCAAGCTGATCGCGGAGCGCAAGCGTTCGAAGCCGTTGTCTCTCCGCGTCGCGTTGGACGACGTCCGCCGTGGCGTTGAGTGTGCGCAGACTGACCCGCGTCGAGGCACGGAAGCGGCCCCCCCAGGCTCCGGCATCCGAGGGAGGAGCGACATATCCTTCGAGGAAGGAGGGATCTTCGTCCACGGTGAAGAGGGCGAGATCGTAAGGATCCACCGGAGGCGCCTTCGGCGGCTCGCCTCCCGGCATCACGTCCGAAGGCGAGAGGGCGCGCTCGTCGAGCCACTCGGCGAGGAGCAACCCGCAGAAGCGCAGCATCGAAAATGGCGCGGGTCGGAAGCTGTCGTCGTGGTGGTAGAGCGCGACGACCGCGCCTGCAGGGGTGTGACGCGCATCGACGCAGAAGCCGTTCGGTATGACAAAATCGAGCGGAACACGCACGCCGCTCACGAGAGTCTGTCCGGCGCACGACAGCCGAACAGCCTCGCAGGCATCCGCAAGAGCGGCGGCGCCGCTTCCCGCCGAGAACTCGCACTCGTACGAGCTCATGGTGAGCGAGCCGTTGCGTTGGCGCGGAATGAGCTCCTCAGTGTCGAAGAGAGCGTTGAACGGCTTGAGGCCGGCCTCCGCGATTCGAAGTGCCGCCGGAGGGAACTCGGCGAGACTCCCGAAGTGGAGGAAGGTGCACCTGCGCGCGAGGTGCCCCCCGAGCGCGTGCTCGTGGAGGTGATCGTAGAAAAGGTCCTGGTCCGCGACCGCCAGCGAGGACGCACCGGCGAGGCGAGAGCGGTACTCCTCTCGGGTCACCGTCCTCAAAGAAGCGGAAAGCTGCTCCAGATAGAGGCCGAAGCGCATCGACCCTGACGAGGTCGCCTCGAGCACGGTGGGTCCGGCGGCCGTGGCCGCCCGGCCGAGGCTGAAAAGACCCTGCAGGTAGTCCGGCTGCATCGCGACGATCCCGATGTCGAGCGCGCACGAGTCGGTGCCTTCAATGACCGCATTCCGGGAGAGGAACTCCGCGGGCTGCTTCTGGAAGTAGTCCTCCAGGTGGCGGAGCTGCGAATCGAACCTGAAGACGCCGTGGCGGCTTCCCTGCTCGAGCGACGCCGGCGTCGCGAAGCCGGTGATGGGCGCCTCGAGCTCGGACAGCGCGTCGGTATCAAAGTCGATGATGACATCGCCCGACCCCACGACGACGAGGCCGGGCTTCCACGGAAACCGAAGGTAGAGCGCGAGCTGGAGATCGAGGACAACGGGCGGGAGGACGGAGCTCGAAGGCGCCGGGACCGGAGCGAAGAGCTTCCCTTCCGGCGCAAAGACGGGAAGGCGGCGCGACTCACCGGCCGCGTGGAGCAGAAGCACGGAAGGAGCGTCGGGCCGCCGAAGATCCTCAAGCGGGTCCAGGCCCAGGTCATCGTAGAGCCGATGAAGCGCCCACAGGGTGCCGCCTCCCGACCCCACCCTGCCGGGAGGGTCCGGATAGACGTGAAAGCTGATCTCGCGGGGGTAGAGACCGTGGCGGATGCGACGGTCAAGGAGGGCTCGGAACGCGGCCGCCTGCGCTTCGTCCGAGGCGGTCAGGACGCAGTGGGAGAAGAGGTTCACGACGGGATTTTACAGGAGGTTCCGGAAGTCGTCCATGGAGGGGCGGGAGCGGGTTAGGGGCTACTCCTCGCCCCCGAGACGAGACTTGACTTCTAGTATCTTCGCGGCCAGCGCCTTCTTCTGTTCGTGAAGAAGTTGGGCGTTGGCTGTGAAGGAGCCAGCGGATTCGAGGATCGTCGCCGGCACCCGTACGCGGCTTGGCACAACGCCTGCCTTCTGTCGAAGTCGCTCAAGCATGACGTAGTACTCGTAGTCTTCCATCCCGTCTCGATAGCTTTCCATCGCGATCGACGAGAGAGGGGCGGCCCCAAGCTCGTCCTCCTCTTCTCGATATGCGTACATGAGCATTCCGTCACCATAGGCAACGTTGCGATGACCACTGCCGAAGCTACCGGGATCCCAACTAGTTCGTGGCCCGTTCTGGAGATACACAGGTTTGTTTCCTATCCAGCGGTTGACGGCGTAGTAGAGAAATCCGGACAGTCGATACTCGTAGGTCAAAGCCCCCATGGCAATCCGACCTTCGAGGCTCGGATTCTCCAACCAGTAGAAGTTGATATACGGCGCGTATGAACCCACGGCGAAATACCACCAGAAATCGCGACCCTCGGAGCGCGCATGATCAATGTGCATACGGGCCGATGCCAGGCGATTCACCGGGGGAACCCAGATGTCGATAAGATGGCCCAATTCGTGCGCCATCCCGTACGATTGGTCGTATGCCGTCGTGACGAGTCGCACTTCCGGGAAATGCTGCTTCAGCTTTCGGGCGGTACGATAGACGATATCGATGTGCTGACCGGGCCACTCATCGAAAAGGTGAAAGTACAGCAGTACCTGATCATTCCCCCAGACACCAGCTTCCTTCAACGTTGGTAAATACCGGCTCACCATATCTATCTGGCTCGCTACTCGGTCCCAGTGCGCTTCTTCATCGTAGTTCTCGGCATCCCTGCGGTGGATTCGGACGTACGCGAGATTGATGGCGTTCAGGCCTCGCTCTACCAGGTC
>SLGN01000599.1 GCA_007123695.1 Verrucomicrobiales bacterium | reverse complement strand
CAGAGCCCCGTCGCGCTCGATCTCCCGGGGCGGCGCCAGCACCACCGTGTTGGCCAGCCCGGCGCCCCCGCGTCTGCCGTAGAGCATCCGGTGCATCCGCCGGTAGCCCACCAAGTTCATCCACGAAATCCACGCCGAGGACGAGACGAAATACATCCCCAGAAAAAGGCGCGAGAGCCGGTCGTCCTTGCTCATCACGATCGCCCCGAAGATCGCCACGAGCGCGAACAGGATTTCTCTCTGCGTGATGCTGCGCACCGCTCCGCGCGAAAGCCCCCCTAGCGAACGCAACCGCTCATCGCGGCTCCAAAGCTCAACGAAGGCCGCCGCCGGCACCAGGAAGGAGAGCCAGAGATAGTTGACCGGCATCAGGTCCGATCCGTAGTAGGTCAGGCGCAGGAACCAGACCAGCGCCCAGAACAGAGCGACGTTTCCCGCTTGCTTCAGCAGGAAATGCAGGCGGATGAGCCCATGGTAGCGTTGGGAGATCATGGAAGGTAGGCAGGTAGGCAGGTGAAGAATCCGTCGGAGCATCGGCACACGGGAACGTCGGAGCCGAGACGTGGCACGACGGAAGCACCGGAGAACGGATAGCTATTCTCACGCCGAAACCTCCGAAGGGACATATATAATTTTCACGTTTAACATACGTCTGATTTTTGACTCTCAGCTTTGATTGATTTCCGCTCCCATCTCGGCGACGTTTCCCGACGCCGTCCCCGCCCTGCCTCCTCTCCTTGGGGATCGTCGAATCCGGTCAATGACTCCCTTCCCCGAGCGTCAGTCTCGCGAGTTCGCGTCCGCGATCCACGCCGGTCGCTCCGACGGAGCGGTCACCGGGTCCCGTTGGGATCTCGTCGAAGTCGCCCCGCTCCTCGATCTCGAAGACCTCTGGGGCTCCATCAGGCGGCGCCTTCCCCTCTTTTTCGTCCTTCCCGCGATCGGAGTGGCGGCGGCCCTGGCCTACTCGATCTTCCTCGCCACACCCCTCTACCGAAGCACGGCCATGGTCTTCGTCGATCCCATGTTCGACCGCACCCTGCAGATCCAGCCCACCATCGCCGGCATCTCCGATCTCGATTCCCTCAATTCGATGGAGCGGGCCATAGTCTCCGACTCGATGGTGCTCCGCGTGCTCGACCGGCTCGACCTCCGCGAAGACACCGACTTCCTCCCCCGCTCGCTGGGGAAGGCGCTCGAAAAAGGTGAAACGCTCTCGGGTTCGCGCCTCGTCAAGGACCTCAAGAAGAAGCGTTTCTCCGCCAGCCTCATCCGCCCCACCCGCCTCATCGAAATGAGCGTCCTCGATCCCGATCCGGAGCGGGCCCGGCTCATCGCCGCCACCTTCGTCGACGAATTCGAAACGTTTCTCGGCGACCAGAAACGACGCGAGGCCGGCGCCACCTCCACCGACCTCGAGACGCGCGCCGAAGAGGCCTACGAAAAGGCCCTCGAGGCCGAAAAGGAGCTCGAGGCCTTCCGCACCGCCCATCCCGAACTCACCGTCGAGCAGGACCACCAGCTTTTCGCCGAGCGGCTCACCCGCGTCGGCGACGAGCTCAATGCCGTTTCCGGCCGAGTCCTCAACCTGCGGAGCCGCGTCGAAGCCCTCGAAAAGATCGACCCCGAACGCGAACCCCTCAAGATCCTCAACCTCGGCGGCTTCGCCGAACAGGAGCACGTCTCCGAACTCCTCGGGCAGCGCGCCTCCGCCCGCGCCGACCTCGCCCGCGTAGGCGGCCAGGTCACCGAGCGACATCCCCGCTACCAGGAGACCCTCCGCCGGGTCGACGATCTCGACGCACAGGTGCGGAGCCTCGCGTCCGACCTCAAGGAAGCCCTCCGCGCCGACTACGAGGCCGCAGTCGTCAACGAGACCTACCTCACCGAGCGCGTCGCCGAACTCCAGACCCAGCTTTCCGCCGTCAAGAGCGCCAGCTCCCGCTTCCGCGCCATCCAGCAGCGCGTCGAGACCAAGTGGACCATCCATCAGTCGCTCCGCGAGCGCATCGGCCAGACCTCGATCGAATCCGAGAAGGCCGGCGATGTCACCCGTCTCATGTCCGAACCGATCGCCGCGCACAAGCCCAGCTCGCCGAACAAGCCCCTCGCCGCGATCCTCGGCGGCGGAATCGGAGGATTGCTCTGCCTCGGCCTCGTCGGGGCCGACTTGCTCCGCGGAGGTCCCTTTCGTTCGCGGCGCCAGATCGAGCGCCGTCTCGCCCTGCCCGTCGTCGCCGAAATCGAAGCTCCCGGGATCCGCTCCAGCGACTTCCTCACCGTCGAATCGATGGGCCGCCTGCTCCTCGCCCCGGAATTCTGCCGTGCCGGATCCATTCACCTCTCCTCCCTTCGCCCCGGCGAGGAAGGTCTCCGCATCGCCGCCTGCCTCGCCTCCGCATCGGCTCGCCACGGCTGGGAGACCCTGCTCGTCTCCGTCGTGCCCGACGACGAACCGCGCGACCCCCAGCCTCTCGTTCCGCAGCCCTCCCACACCGACCGTCTCCATACCCTGCGTCTTCCCTCCGGCTTCCTCCGTTCCCCCCAGAGCGCCTGGCAATTGCTCGGACCGCAGCGGCAGCGTTTCGACCGCATCGTCGTCGAATCGACTGCCTTCACCCAAGATTCCCGAATCCCCTGCGCCGTAGCCGCCTTTTCCGACGCCAACCTAGTCCTCATCGAGCGCCGCCGCCAAGACCGAAACGAACTCGGAGCCAGCCTAGCCCACCTCACCCGCAGCGGAACCGGATCCGTCTCCCTAGTCCTCCTAAGCTAAACCAACCAAACCATAGATAAAT
>SLGN01000227.1 GCA_007123695.1 Verrucomicrobiales bacterium | reverse complement strand
CCGGAGCCAGCGGCTACCTTTTGAAGACCGCCAACACCGAGGACATCGCGGCCGCGATCCGCAGCGCCGCCGCCGGAGGCTCGCCGATCAACCCCACCATCGCCCGCCGGGTGCTGGACAAGTTTATCCAAGCCAACCCGCCGCAGAAAGACTACGGCCTCACGCCGCGGGAAAAAGGCATCCTGCAACTCCTCGTCCAAGGCCACAGCACCAAGGAAGCGGCCGCCCAGCTCGAAATCAGCTACCACACCGCCGACGGCTACATCCGCGACATCTACGAGAAGCTGCAAGTCAACACCCGCAGCGGCGTCGTAGCCAAGGCGCTGAAGGAGGGGCTGGTGTAGCGGGCTCCTTCAGTTCGGCGTGGCCTCGCCGTGGGGGTATCGGTAGTCGGCTTTTGGATCGGTGGAGACCTGCTTCGCGGTGCCGTCGGAGAGCTGGTGGAATCCAGTGCCGTCGGCGTTGATGACGCAGAGGGCGGTGATCCAGTTGCTCACCACGGGATCGTTCTGCAGGCGGCGGAAGAAGACGAGGTGGTCCCCGGTCATCGACCAAGAGGGCTTGAAATCCCAATGGCCCGTGGTGATGGCCTTGCCCTCCGGCTGGCCGAGGTCGGTGACGTGGATCTCGCCGTCCTTGTAGTAGGAGGCGCGGTGGCCCTCCTGTGCGGTGCCGGTCGTGGCACCGCAGTGGGCGGCGAGGGCGGCGAGGGCGCAGAGGAGCAGCAGCGGAGCGATGGAGTGGCGGGGTTTTGGAGTCATGGCCAAAGGGTTGTTCCCCGGACGGGCGGAATGTGGACAAAAAATCCGGTGCGTGGCCGCGATGGTGCCATCCAGCGAGGCGCAGTGGCGAAAGACCTCGCCCCCCCCTGTGCACTGCCCTCGTTCGCCCGAGTAAGCCCGGCGTTTCCGCGCCCTCGACGGTGGCAAAAACTTCCACGCTTCACCATGCCGCCAAAGCTGCGCGCGCCTGGTCTTCGACCACCGAAGTGAGGTAGCTCCACCAGCCCCTCTGGCTCAGGGTGTCCCGAACTGTGGCTGCGGGGAGGAAGCGCTGCATTTCCTTGAGGAAGTCGGCGCGGACGGCTTCATCGGACCTGAGTTTCTCGAGGCGGTCCCTCAGCCGCTCGCTGAACTCAGAAGGCTCGCGCCCGTGGTCGGCGACCTTCGGCGGGACGAGCGCGGCGGGCAGCGTCACGCCGTGCTGCACCAGCCACGCGATGTCCCAGAGATCGCGGTTCTTGATTCGATTCTCCCGGAAGGCCAGCGCGACGAGCTTGTCGGCGAGAATCTCCTCGCGGCTCTGCGCCTGGAGGATGAGGCCGGAGGTGCCGAGGTCGATGCCGTAGAGATTGCGCAGCATCATCGGTCGGGGATCGTGGCTCGGGATGGCGCAGATGTCGATGTGGATGCGCTGGGCAGGCAGATGGCGCCGGCCGGGGCGCGTCTCGACCGTGAGCTTCCAAGTGGAGACTCTGCCGCCGGTCTTGACCGGCTCGCTGACTTGCACGGGCAGGTCATAGCGCTCTCGCAGGCGCGCAGTCAGCACGCGGGCGAGGTCGGCCAGATCGCCTTTCTGAAAGCGAGCGCCCCCGGTGAAGTCGAGATCTTCGCTGAGCCGCGGCGAGCCGTAGCAGGCCCGCAGGCAGGTGCCTCCGATGAAGGTCAGCCCGGCCAGCAGGCCCGCCGCGCCCATTTCCCGCAGGATGTCGTGGTGGAGCAGCTCCTTCTCCACTACGGGCCGCAGGGTGGCGAGGTCGGCGCGGGAGCGCAAGGCCTCGTCCACGAGCTGGTCAAACAAGCCCATGCAGCGCCTCCTCGTCCACGAGTTCCAGGCTGCGGCGGGTCGCCTTCATATCCCGCAGCGCCTGCCGCACCGAGGCCCGCCAAAGGCGGCGGTCGGGGTCGTAGGCGAGTTCGCCCGCGACCGCGTCCGGGCGTTGCGCGGTGTGCACGAACTCGATGTGGCCGAAGTCGCCGCAATCCACCACGTGGCTGCGCCCCGAGGACATCAGGGTGATCCAGTTCATCGGGATCTGGGAAATGACGCCGGCGTCGCTCAGCACCGTTTCGAGGCTCAGGTAGTTGAACTCGCCCGCCCGCAAGCGGGACGCCGCGTGGAAAAGCAGATTCCCCGGCGGATAATCCGGCACCGGGTAGAAGTAGACGCCCTTGCAGACCCGGCGGAGCAGCCCGGCCTTCGCCGCCCGAGAGAGCAGCACCGCCAGTTGCCCGCACTCCGGCACCGCCCCGGCCAAGTCCGAAGCCGCAAAGACGCAGTGCTCCCGGTCGGCGAGCGAACGGAGCGTCTCGGCGAGCTTCCGGAAGGGTTGCATGGGAGGACTCTACATAACATTGAAGAAAGTGCAAGAATTTGTTTACCTCTGCTGCCCATCTCGATGTCGTTGCCGTCGGGGGATTCAAAGCCTGCTCATTGGCTCGTGCCCGGAGCTGCCCTCGGCGGGCAGGTTTTGAAGAAGTTCCAGATGGCTTCCAAGCCATCGAAGTCGCGGCAGGTCTTGCCGACATGGGCCTCCAGGCCGCCCACCAGGACGCGGCGACTGCCGGGCATGGTGTGGCCGCCGCCCTGGATTAGCCAGTACTCGATTTTGACGCCGTCCTTGCCGGGTGGATAGCGGCGCACCAGCGCCCGGCAGCTGTCGTCCGGGTCGGTGTCGGGCAGCAGAGTTTCCTCCGGCTCGCCGCTGATGCCGTTGTGCCGGAGGTAAAGCTGCAGCATCGCTTCGGTGGCGATGATGCGCCCGCCGCGATCCTGGTTGTTGATGGCGCCGCCGTGGATG